>NZ_JBOFYU010000130.1:0-15569 GCF_051654825.1 Clostridium sp. | reverse complement strand
TTCTTTGAGTATTACAATATGAAGTATCTAATGTTCCTACTGCATATTGAATCTTTTCTGCTTCAGCATTTATTATATGTGAAAGCCCGATCTCTTCTAATGCTATAGAACTTAAAAGCATACTTATTGTATCTTTAATCTCTAAATTTACTTCAGGATTTATATTTGGAATATTTGGCATAGACATAAATTAACCACCCCCCCTTACATTATTATATTTCTATATTTATGTAATATTACATAAATTAGAAAAAGAGTAAATAATATTATTTACTCCTTTTCTTATAGTAGTTATTTTCTATTATGCATTTGGAATTGATGTTGTCATTATTTCCATAACATCTTCAAGTTTTAATTGAAGTAATAATTGATTTCTTAAAACATTTTTCAATGTTCCACCAACAGACTTATTAACAGCTAAAACTTCTTGAACTGAAGCTCTTTCAGGTGGTGCAATTGTATTTCCATCTACATCAACTAAAGTTCCAAGTATATATTGAATTTTTTCACCTTCAGCATTAATTATGTGGGATAGCCCTATTTCTTCCATTCCTATTGAGAATAAAAGTAGATTAAGAGCATCCTCCTTATCCACGGTAACATTTGGATTCATATCAGGTATTTTTGGCAATGACATAATAAGTCCTCCTATTATTTAAAATAATATTTTATAGAATGTTAAAAATGCAACATAATACTATAAAACTTAACATTTTTTAACATTTCCATAGTTTATATTATTCACACATCTACATCTTTGACACAATTAAAAAAATTTTATTCATATTTTTATAAATTGTAAATTATAATCGATGCAGAAACTCCAATATTAATAAGTATAGAATTTGTATCGTTTATAACTAAATTTAATAAACTATTTTCTTCTTCTACATTTAGCACTAACTGTCCATAACTTATTCCTTCATTTAATCCAATTTGAAACTCACTATTTATTATCTTTTTACCATTTAAAAGTAGCTGCATTGTAGTAAAAGTATCGCTTCTAGAATTTATCATAAAGCTTACAAAGTATGCCCCTTTATATTTAATTTTTATAGTTAAATTATCATTTAACTTATCTATTTCTCCATTAGTCTCCTGAAAATCCCACTTTATATAATTTATATTATTTATGCATTTTAAAACACCTGATGTATTATAGAAATTTCCATACACTTTTTTAAAACATTTAATATCTATAAATGGCTCATATTTATATTTGTTATTTATAATTTTTTTTTCATTTATATTAAACGTAGTACTATTTTTTATAATACTTTCATCTTCTACAATACATTCATCGTTTTTTTCACTATAATTACTTTCATATTCTTCTCTTTTCGTTTTATTATCTAATGATATTTGCTTTTCTGTTATTCTTATAATAGGTTTTTCCTTTGCCCTTGACGAATAAAATTTTATGCTATTACAATTAGTACTTAGTGTAATCTCACTACATGTATGTACCTTATTTATCAATGTATTTACTAAGTCTGTTATATCAAAATACAAATATTTATTTAAGCAATTACTATTTACTATATATCTATAACTTTCTTCTGTTTCACTTTCCTTAATATTTATAACCATCTTTTTATTATTGTATATTTTTATATCTTTTACAAATAACCCTAATTCTATTTTGCTTATATTATCATCAAATCTATTATCTATTATTTTAGAAATATCTATATCTATTAAAGTTTTATAAGATTTATTTTTATAACTACCTATTAATAAAAATTTATCTTCATTTATGCTATTGCTATTATTTTCTTCTATTACATAAAAATCATCAATTGAATTAGTTATAATCATTAATTTACCTCCTTTATTATTAATAATATAATATTCAACAAAAGCTTAATAATTACTATCAAATCATTATCCAAAATGTTCTATTTGTAACAAATATATCTAATGTATAATACAATATTCATATAGCAATTATTATTAAGGAGAACCTTTTGAAAACTATTGTAATACCAATTAATCAAGATACATTTATATCTTCAAATTGCTTTGACAAAAACTATTCTGAAGAAAAAGATTTAGTATTACAAAATATTAAAAATGAGAATACTAATAATATTTTATTAAAAATACCTTTAACATTTAATAAAGATATTAACTGTTCTGATATTATATCAGCCGAATTATATTTTCATAGTGTTTTTATTAGTAATTCTACTTCTTGTATTAATATATTTAAAAATACTGAAGATTTTAATTATAAAACTGTAACATGGTGTAATTCTCCAAAAGTAGATAAACATCATAATAGATATTGTAATATATCATCTAATTGTGATGATATTGTTAAATTGGACATAACTAATTTTTTTAAATCATGGGTATATAATACCGATACTAACTTTGGAATAAGGCTTTGCCCTTGTGAGTCAAAATTTGCAATGATTTTTTCAGCTAGTAGATGCTCAAACTACCCTTATGTTAAAGTAACATTAGTAGATAAATGTAACAATTGCTGTACAGGAATTACTGGAAGTACAGGCCCTATTGGTCCTACTGGGGCTACCGGAAGTGTAGGTCCTATTGGTCCTATAGGTATTACTGGCCCTACAGGGGCTACTGGAAGTATAGGTCCTATTGGTCCTACTGGGGCTACTGGAAGTTTGGTTAATAATGCTTTGCAAGTAGTCGACAGTAATTTAAGTAGGTGTGATAATATTCTTGTAAATAGTGGTGATAATATTCCTCTAAATAATATAGTTATGAATTTAGGTACAGCTATAAAATATAATGAACTTACTTATGAAATAAAATTATATGAGCCAGGTTTATATTTAACAATATGGTCAATAAATTCACAGCCAAGATGTTCATCTCATAATACTATAATCTACCTTGAAGATTCGGTAGGCACTATGCTTGGTAAATCGGGTTCAGCAACAAGTTTACTTGGAATTGTTGAAGGTACTACTGCATTTAATGTTAATGAAACCAGTGCTTTTCCTTATGTGGTGAAATTAGTTAATAGATCTAACTCAACTATTAGTATTGAATCTGCTCATAATATTCCTAATAATGAATATTATTTTTCTGGTTCAATTACAGTTATAAAGCTTTCTTAGTAAATAATCTTAATTTAAAATATAAGCTACATATTTATATAAATATGTAGCTTATATTTAAATTTTTAAACATACAACTAGTAAAATTGGGGTGAATTCATGAAAAATATTTGTCTTGAAAAAAACTTATTTTCATCACTAGATTATACTTTTGCTATAGAAAACTTAAACAAAAATAAATCTCTTTTAAATAAATTTATAACACTTATGCAATTAGATATAGACGATAAAAACTATGAATCTGTAGCACAGTATGCAAAGAAAATGGCCTATAATGCATCAGAGCGCCATGCTGGAATATACGCTTCTAAATCTGTAGAAGAAATGTTATTAATATGCGCTGAAAATTTACCTAATATAGATATTCCTAAAGATATTCTTCCAAAAACATCAAAGAGAAAAGTCCTTCATATTTTAAGCGAAGGATATGAAATAGGTGGTCATACTAAGATAGTTAATAAGTGGATTAAAAAAGATAGTAATTCCGTACATTCCTTAATTACAACTTGGCAAATAGATTCTACTCCATCTTGGTTATTAGATAGTATTTCTAAAAGTGGAGGCACATATTTAACATTATCTTCATTTTCTGATTTAGAAACAGAAAAAGCTATGGCATTAAGAAAATTTGCCTATTCCTGGGCTGATATAGTTATACTTCATATTCATATGTATGATCCCATTCCTATTATGGCATTTGGTATAGATGAAGGTCCTCCAGTAATCTATATGAATCATGGTGATCATGTTTTTTGGCTTGGACCATCAATATCAGATTTAGTACTAGATATGAGGTTAAGTGGGCAAGAAATTTCTTTTAAAAGAAGGGGAGTCAAATCATCATATTTATTTCCTATCCCACTAGAAGAAAAGAAGCCCTTCAATAAATTAGCTTTGCGCAAAAAATATAATATTGATAAAAATGCTTTTGTCATTCTTACTGTTGCACCTAGCTATAAATGTGTAAGTTATAACCATGTTAAGTTTGAAGATATACTAAAAAATATAGCTAGTATGTCTAAAGATATTTATATATATGTAATAGGCCCAAAAAATGAAGGAAATTGGAAAGAATTAAGTAGTACATCTAATGGAAGAATCAATGTTATGGGCATTAAGAATAATGTTAGTGACTTTTATAAAATTTCTGATCTCTATATTAATTCATTTATGATTGGTGGAATGACTTCAGCTTTAGATGCTATTCTATATGATTTACCCATTATAAAATATCATATTGATAATATTCCTACATTAAGCGACTATGATACATTCTTAAATCAATTTAATTTTAATAACGTAAGTGAAATATTAAATGAAATTAATAAATATATTTGTATTAAAAATTATAATAAAGAAAATATATTAAAGGCTAAAAATAACGTTTTATTAAATCATGTTGTTAATACTAAAGATTCAATTAATGAAATTTATAATAAAGTTACCGTTCATTCAGTTAATAAAAATCTTCAAATTAATAATGATATTACAGATGAAGATCTATTTTGGGCTATTATAAGACGTTGTTAAAAGGAGTACTACATCATGATAAAAAAACAATTAAAAACTACTAATTGTGAAGTATATTGCAAATTAAAAAATTACAAGTATTATACTTTAGAAAATCAGCACAATCAAAAAGTATATATACCTAACTATAACTTTTCTAAAAGTGAATATATAAATTGTATGTATCCTGAAAGATATTATGCTGAATTACTAAATGTTAATATTATAGGTAATTCTAATGTTATTTTTGATGATAACCATTGTATTTGTGATTTAATTATAAGATTTAATTCATATAAATTTGATTTAAGAGATGCCAATATATTATTTATAAATAATAAAATTACAAGAATACAATATATCGATTCTAATTATGTGATAGATAAAGGAATAATGCTACTTGGATCAGCATCCACTAATTATTATCACTTTAATATAGAATCTTTAACAAAGCTTTGTTTAATTAACTCTTTAGGTTTATACAAAAACATGCCTTTGTTAGTTGATGAATCTATTATATATATTCCACAATTATATGATGAACTATTAATGCTAAATAATAATGAAAGAGAAATTATTTTATTAAAAAGTAATGTAAAATATAAAGTTAATAAACTAATTTCCTTTTCAGATTTATCCATTATTCCGTTAAATATAAAAAAGGGATATAAATTAAATTATGATGATATAATTCTAAATGATATAGGAGTAAACTTACTCCATGATAAATTATCTATTAATAATGAACCAAATAAAAAAATATTCATATCCCGAAAAAATACTAAAAATCACAGGTTAAAAAACATTGATGCTGCAGAATTAATATTTAAAAACTTTGATTATGATATTGTATATCCTGAATTACTATCTTTTAAAAGTCAACTAGATCTCTTTTCTACGGCAAAATATATAGCTGGAGTTACAGGTGCTGGCCTTACTAATAGTTTATTTTGTAATAGCTCATCTATAATAATAGATATTATCCCAAAAGAAATAGAAATAAGTTGTTTTTCTAATATATTTGGTATATTGGGACAAGATAGCTTCTTTTTAGATTGTAAATTATTATATAATAATCCTACCTATTATTATCAAAGCGACTTTATTATTAATGAAGATTATCTAAATAATTCATTGCTTAATATACATTCAAAGTAAATATATTATCTGCTGTAAAACACTCTATTAAAGTAATCATATTACAAGTAAAAGAGTGTTTTTTTCATTCTTAGGCTAATTTTAATACTTAACTTTAACTGAAAAAGTTACTAGTGAGATAAAATAAACCCTATAGAGTAGACATAATAATATATCTATCCTATAGGGTTTTCTATTTATAATATAAATGCTTATAGATTTTAAAATAGAAATCATCTTCTAGAATTATTCTACTTTTTATTGTCCCTTACAAGTGGTACAGTTCATCATTTAGCAAATATATATTTTTTAATTACCAATTGATAGTAATAATCCCGATTTTTTTAATATAGGCCTTGTGGCATTATATAGAACTACTACTAATATAACTGAAACTACTGCATTTATAAATGTTGCTCCAGCACTTATTTTAGCTAATATTGAAGCTGCTTCCTGTGGCTGTCCAAGTATATATTGCTTATAAAAATACCCAACTATAGGATCTGCAATAACATTAAAGGCTAGTCCACCAATAGATGCAATAAGGCTCCATTTAAATATATATTTTTTATCATTATTTTCACTTATCTTTGCATATTTATGTGCAATTAAACCTGTTATTAATCCAATGCACAACTTCAAAACAAAAGTCTTTGGTGCTACTAAAATATATACAGGATCAATTAAATCTGCAATAGTCATTCCTATAGCTCCAGCTAGTCCCCCATACCAGCCTCCAAGTAATAGCGCTGCTAAAACACAAAATGTATTTCCAATATGAAGTGAAGTTGCATCTCCTCCTGGTATTGGAATCTTAATTTGTAAGTACGTAAATGACACAAAGCATAATGCAGCAAGTAGTGCTGTTTGAATTAATTTTTTAAACCTAATTTCTCTATTATCCATATTTGCCCCCTTTTAATTTAGCCATTTAAAACAGCTATTAATTTAAATACATTTTATACTTAATATGGAAATATAGTCAATTGTACTAATACAATTTTAAAATGTTTTGCTTTATTTTCAAAATAATTATCTTAATTATAAGTAACCTTTTAATTGTTTACTTAATAAGATAATAGAAAAGGAATATTTATTACAGAGGTGACACCTATGAAAAAACACAACTTTAAAATCATTAAAATTATAAAAAAATGCTGGAATGATATTTCCTTTAAGGATAAAGGATTACTTTTAATCATGTTTATTTTACTACTACAATGTACCCATAATTTATACAATGTAGATCCTGTTATTCAAGATTATATTTCCATAAACGTTGTTATAAGAACTAGCGTTGCAGGTATTTTTGGATATTTTTTAAGCTCAAGTTTTTTATTTAAAGATGATGATGTAAAAGAAGATCCTTCAGTAAAAGAACGGCTAGATTTATTAGATATTATGTTAACCGATCCTGAGATTCAAGAAAAAATTTCAACTGAATATAAATGCATAAATATAAGTAAAGTTGAAAAGGAAATAAAAAAAGAAGAAGAAATTTATATTTGTAACAAAACACTTCAAGATACTGTCGCTATCTTTATATGTGTCTTTATTTTGCTAACATTTATTCTAGGGATAAATTTTCATCTAATTCCAAGTGGCTCTACTGCTACATTATCTCAATTTAGAGATCTTCTTAGTGGCTGTATTGGATTCTTAATTGGAAATCGATCTACTAAAAATAGAGACAAAACTATTTAAAAATATAATTTTTAGGAGTTATGTAAAGTAATATACTCTTATCTGTAGTAATAATTTATATAAATTATTTAATATTAAGGAGAATTACAATAAACTAACTCCTAGATTTTTATTTATGTACTTTATATTTATATTAATGTACTTTTATGATAAAATTATCTATAAATTATACTATAAATATAGTCATTTTATATGAAATCTTAGGAGAAGTTATGGAAATTTTAGATATTTTAGAATCTGTTTTAGATAATATTATTGATGTAGACTCTGCTCTTGACTTACTTCTTGTTTATATTGATGATGTCCATAGCAAAAAAGTCCAAACAATCTTAACTCTTTTATGGAATAAAAAATTAAAAGTATCTATAGCAAATAATATGCTTATCAAGCTGAAATCTGAATCAATAAAGCCAAAATATTCACTATCTATTGATGCTAAAATTAGAAGGAAATCAAGAAAAGATAGAAGAGCTGCAAGACCTTTAGAGAAGGACGAATACTTTACTATTATGCAACTTTGCAGGACAGGCTTTACATATAAAGATAAAGAGGGCGTTACACATATTTTTAGACCTAATAAACAGCTGGCCATGACATTTATGCTTCAAGCAAACTTAGGATTAAGAATTTCTGATGTTTTAAAACTTAAACCTTCAACCTTTAAAAATGATAAGCTGGAAATTATAGAAAAGAAAACAGGAAAACTTCAATATAGAACTATAAATAGAAATTTAAAAGAAATAATTTACGAGTATGCTATGGAGAACAATATAAAAAGCAATGATTATTTAATTAAAGTTAAGGTACGAGCTATTCAAAAACAATTAGAAATAATAGTTAATCACCTTAATCTAACTAATATAAGTAGTCATAGCTTTAGAAAATTCTTTGGTGTTACTATCTATAATCAAACTAATGGTAATATAGATTTATTAAAAGAAATATTTAATCATAGCAATATAGCGACTACTCAAAGATATATCCGAGTAAGTCAAAAACAAATAGATGAGGCAAGTTCATCTATTGATTTTACTGAAGCTTGGATTTCGTAATCTAAATAGCACCTAGTACAATTTAATATATCCTACTGGGTGCTTTTATTTTATAATATATCGTTGTTTATGCTATATAGCGCTTTTATTAATATCACCTTTACTTGTCTTCATAGTACGTATCTGCTTCATCTTCAAGAAGTAATAACCTATCATAATAATCCGGAAATTTACGTAAATGAGCAAGTGCTATTTTTCCAGTCAAAATCGGATCATCATCTGTAATATTCGTTTCTGGATGTTTTAATCCATGTTCTAATTCTATATTCATCCCAATTGTAAAAGCTAATATGTCAAAACTTTCTTTTCTAAAAGAAACACCAAGATATTTAGCTACTGCTAAAGCCTCCTGCTGAGTGAATTCTACTCTTGGTTTCTCTCTCTCTCTAGTCATTAACACTTCCTCCTTTGTAGCTAATTCTTAATACTACAATATTCAATAATTTCACTTTAGTGATAATTAAATTAAAATATTTATAATTAACTATCTAAAAATTTATTTAACTAAGTCACCTTTAAAATAAAGAAAGGTCTAGTGAAAATCAATCTTCACTAGACCTTTTTATATACTTATATAATTTTACTAATATAATTTATATATATTTTATTGATTTCTTCTCTTTCTTTTTTGAAAACTTCATCTTCCTTTTTTAAATCATTTAAGCTTAAATAATGAATTCTTCCTTCTACTAAGGCTGGTACCATATAAGCTATACAGAAGAAGCTTTCATTTTTAATTGTACTTTCTTTAATCTTTTCTAAAGCTTTGTCTACCATATCATATAATCCACTAAGCTCATGTGAAAAGCTTCTTTTTAATATGAATCTATTTACTATAATTGATATACCAGCACCAACTAATACAAATAGAACTCTTGCAAATATTATATTGCCTGGATCTGCTACTAATACTGCAGCAGATGCTATAGATGATAATGTAACAAATACTACTACATTTCTATAATCTGAGACATAAGACATTAAGTAACCAAATAGTACTAATAGTAATGTTCTTATTTCTGACTCTTTAAATATACTAAATACTATTGCAATAATCATAGCTCCTATTAATGTTCCCCAAACTCTCTTTTTAGACTTTTCTCTGCTATATTCATAATGAGGCTGAGTAAGAGCAAATACTGTATAAACTATCCATTCTCCAAATTCAATATTAAAGTACTTAACTGCAAAAAAAGATAAAGCTACAAGAGATCCAAGCTTTAATCCATAAATAAATCTAGTTGAATTAAATTCTATTTTATTTTTTTCAATTCCATCTGTATTATCTAATACTTGGTTTGAAATTTTCGCACCCTTCTCATGAACTAATATTTTTAAAGGAACTTCAAAGCCTTCAACACTTATTAAATCGCCTTGAAGTAATTCAATAGCCTTATGTAATTTAACTAATATATCCTTGCTATATGTGTTGCTTTCTAATGTAATATTTATATTTTCATAAGCTGCTACAGTTCTTAATACACTTTTTCCGCCTTCTGTAATAGCTCCATTCTTTTTACCACTATAAAATACAAGTGATTCAATTTCATTAGTCTTTTCTATTATTTTTTCATTTATTTCAGAAATATTTTCATTACTAGCTAAAAACTCTATTTTACTCAAAACTAAAGCTTTTAAAAGCTGTATTTCCTTTACACTAGATTTTTCAAGCTTATTTCTATTAGCTACAAATTGAAGTAACATTACTATTACTGCACCAGCTACTAAAGAAGCTAATCTTAAAGGCATTTCTTCAATAGTTACTGAATTAGTAAGCATTAGTATATAGTGTAGACCTACTAACATATTAAGTGGTTTACTAATTTTAAAGCTAAAGAAATATCCTATAAATAACATTATTAAAAGATTTATTAATATTCCTAGAAAAATATTTTGAACTGCTATAAAGGATCCAATTCCTAATATTATGTTAGCTCCTAGTAAATAAGTAAAATTCATTAAAGGATTTAATGTTAAATCCATTCCTAAAAATGATAGTGCTAATACAATAGTTGTTACACCTACTGTGGAGTTAGCCTCCTTAAAAACACTTTTAAAACTAGCTACAGATAAAACTACTACTATAAATATTACAGTCTTAGAAATTATAAGTGAAATAAGCTTGTTTGAATTTTTCTCCATACTGTTCATCCTTTCCTAATTAGTGTCTAATTTTAGGTATAAGAGCAATATTATCACAAACATTATTCCCAATCAATACAATTTCTATGCTGATAATTTTTATTTTTTAATAGTATGTTTTCGAGTTTTTTTTCATAATATTAGTCTTTTTGAGAGCTAAGATGGAAATCCTTAAAGGGATTTATTATATTATACATTTTTATTCATCTTTGCTGAATTTATTAATTCAAGAAACTCAGAGAGTTTCTATCACAACTCTTCTCTCTCCTCACTCTTAACTATTTTATATAAGTTCTTTAAGCTCTAATATATTCTTAATTTCATATGTAGGTTTTATTTCACTTTCATTTTTTATTCCATTTATGTTAAACCAACAAGTATCTATACCAAAGTTTTGTCCACCTTTTATATCTGAACTTAAACTATCTCCAACCATTAGAACCTTACTTTTATCTATGTGATTTAATGATTTTAAAGCATATTCAAATATTCTAGCATCTGGCTTGGCTATTTTTACTTCATCAGATATTATAAAATCTTCAAAGTAATTAGCTATTTCAGATTTTCTAATTCTATTATTTTGAACCTTTGCTAATCCATTAGTTATTATAGCTAGTCTATATTTTTCTTTTAAATACTCTAATAATTCAACTGCTTCATCAAAAATAAATGAGCCTTCTCCTAGAAACTCCACATATTTATTACTAAACTCACTTGCATCATGATTTTCATTTAACTCTTCTAAAAATCTTACAAAACGCTCAACCTTTAAAGCATCTGATGTAATAAGCCCTTGCTCAAAATCCTTCCAAAGCTTTGAATTAATTTTATTATAAATTTCTCTGCAATTAGCCTTATCTCCACCTATATTAAAATTCTCTAAAAGTTTATTAAAAGCGTAGTCCTCAGTTTTCTTAAAATCAAATAATGTATCATCTGCATCAAATAATATTACTTCATATTTCATCTCATTTTTCCCCCTAGCATTTTAAGTTTTATTAGCTATTATGAAATAACTAACTTACTTTCCTTTGTAAACAAAATAATTTTCTTTATTATACCATCTTTATTACTTCTTTTTTCTAAAAACTCATAATAAAAAGATTAAATCTTAAAAGCACTTCTCAATTATAGATTCCTCTTTGAAATTCTTATAAAGTACTACTTTATAAAACACATCTAACAAATAATCCAGGACCTAGAGTTTTATATTTATAAAAGTATATCTTATTTATATTTATAATTTATCACTAGACTAGAATAATCTTTATCATTAAATCGAAACATTTTATATATTTGTTTATTTATATATAGACAAAATAATATATAGTCGGTATTATATACTTAATGGATATTATTTGAAAAGGTGGTTTTAATATGAATATAAATACGGATATATTTTGGAATTCTTCTATTGAAGAAATAAAAAAAGGCTATATAGAAAAATATGGTTACTATTCTTGTTTGATATGTGGTGAAGAATTTACTATTGGTAGGATTTATAAAATTAATGAGATGCTTTTTGATGCCAAAAAAGCTATAGAACTTCATATAATAGAAGCTCACACCTCCCCCCTTAATTATTTATTAAATATGAATCCTACATTTACTGGTATATCAGAAACACAAAAGTCTATTATTGATTTAATATCCCAAGGTCTTTCTGATAAAGAAATAGCTTTAAAGCTTGGAGTTGCAAATTCTACAATTAGAAACCATCGCTATAAGCTAAGAGAAAAGGAAAAGCAAGCTAAATTATTTTTAGCTATGATGGATTTATTAAAGTCAAATACAAATAAGGAAATCACTACATTAGAAAAGGATATAATATGTGATGCCCATAAAGGTGCTAATGCATTAGATGATAGGTTTAATATTACAAATGAAGAAAAAGTCAAAGTAATTAAAACTTATATGGATGAAACCGGTGGTTTAAAAAGCTATCCTTCAAAGGAAAAGAAAAAGATAATTTTATTAGAAGAAATAACTAAAAACTTTACTATTAGTAAAAGGTATTCTGAAAAGGAAATTAACAGGATTTTAAAAAGAATTTATGAAGACTATGTAACTATAAGACGTGCTTTAATTCAATATGGATTCTTAGATAGGACTAAGGATTGTAGTGAATATTGGATTAAAGAATAATTAAAATTGATTAATTAGTAGTTAACCTATTTCAATATACTATCATTTTAAATATGTTAACTACTACATATGTTTATGGAGGTACTATGGTTAAGAATTTATTAAACTTAAATAATGAAGAAAAGAAGCTTTCTCTAGAATTTCTCTGTAGAAACAATAAAAATCAGTCACTAGAAGACATAGAAAAAAATTTAATGGGTAAGATTTATCACTATGGAAAGGGAGTATTGTTTTATTTTAAAGAAGGTACAGTCCTTGGAACTGCATCAGTAGTTTTAGAAGTTTGTGAAAAACTAAAAACTACTTATATACATGCTATAGACATCCTAGAAAAGGCTGAATTTAAAAATGAAATATTATCAAAATTAATTTATGAAGGTAAAAAAGTATCTTATGAATATAATGCTACTAAAATTCTTCTTGGAATAAGAAATAAAGAAATACTAAATATTGCAAAGGACCTTGGGCTTTCTCATTCTTATTGTTCTTATAAAATGGAACTAAAAAGCAAGGAAGTACAAGAACAATTATTAGACTTAATTCCATTAACAAAAGAAAATAAGTATGATTATTTAGCAATATATAATTCTTCCTTTAGTGATATGCCTCATGGAACTTATATAACTAAAGAAGATGTTAATGATTTTCTGGAAAACCCTGATAAAAACACTGAAAGATTTATAGTGGCTTCTAATGGAGTGTATATAGGATTTATGGATACCTCAATAGAAGGTGATAAAGGATTTTTTGATATAGGATTATCAAAAGAAAATAGGGGGGCAGGCTATGGAAAAAGGCTATTAGAAACAGCTATAAATCGCTTAAACTATAAAAAAATTCCTCATATTTGCCTAACTGTAATAGAAAAAAATACAATTGCATTTAATATGTATAAAAAACGTGGATTTGAAGTATATAATTTATTAAGCAATTGGATTGAATTATAAGCACAATTATTTTTATATCAATTATCAAAATGATGTTTATCTATATCTATAGTTATTGTTTTTGTAATAACTATACATTTAAAATCATACTTATTTGAATTATAATTTATATTATTATTGATTTGTGGAGATTTATTATGAAAATATTTGAAAGTAATAGATTAATTTTAAGAGCTTGGACAAAACATGATTTAAATAGTCTGCATGAAATTATGTCTAATAAAAAAGTAGCAGATTTAGCTGGTTTTAAAGTTCGCTCTAACATTAATGAAACAAGTGAAGTTTTAGAAAAATTTATTCAAGAACCTGCTAATTCATTGTGGGCAATTGAATTAAAAGAACTTAATAAAGCAATTGGCTGGATTGAATTGCATAATCCTACAGATAGTATTTTTAAAGATTCTAAAGAAGTAGGCATTGTTTTAGCTGAAAAATATTGGGGACACGGCTTTGCAGTAGAGGCACTAAATGAAATTATTCAGTATTCACGTATAGAGAATAAAAATTACTCCATTATATCCTCTCACTTCCCTAACAATATACAATCTAAAAAAGTAATTATAAAAAGTGGATTTAAATATCTACTTAAAAATGATAATAAATTATACTATGCTTTTTCAAATACCATAAACTTATCTTCTATTAATTAATAGAAGAATAAGAATTTACCAATTAGATTATTCATACGATAAATAAAAATACTAAAATATCGATAGGAGAGATTATTTTAAATGTTTAAAACTTTAAGTTATATAGGAAAGAAGCTAAATGATGCGGGTATAACATGGGGAGTTGGTGCATCCATACTATTGAATAAGTTTGGATTTATTGAGAAACCCAATGATATAGATATTTTTATAAGTATTGATGATATTAAGGAAGCAGATGAAATACTTAAAAGTATTGGAGAGAAGAAAAAATGGGAAAAAACTTCAACTTACTCAACTAAATATTTTTATGAATATGTAATAAATGAAATTGATGTTGATGTTATGGCTGGTTTCGCTATTAATCATAGTAATGGAACTTTTAGATACATGTTCGACCAAAACTCTATTTCGGAATTTAAGATTATAAATGGAGTTGATATACCATTTACCGCCTTAGAAGATTGGTATGTGATTTATCAGTTAATTCCTAGCAGAGAAGTTAAAGTAAAAATGATAGAGAACTATTTATTATCAAACAGAATTAAGAAAGCATTTCTATTAGAAAGGTCTTTGCAAGGCTGTTTACCAATAGGTGTAAGAAAAAAAGTTGAGGAGATGTTAAAGTCAGAAATTTAGTGTTGGTGACCTATAAAATCTTATAGATATTACAGCTTGTACTCCTCGATAAATTCCAATTTATCAGTGAGATTAAGTAAGTGAAAAATTTTTAACTATTAGTACTTACCAACCTCACCTTGACTTTAATCATTTATTTTTATATTATTTTATAAGACATATGACATTAGAAAGGAATGATGCTACTCCTCATATTTGATTTTGCATAGTGACAAAGTAAATATGGCACGGAAAACTAATTAATATTACAACTTAACACATGGAAAAAACCATCTTTTAAAGAGGGTTATTTTGTGTTACCAATTGTGATTTTAATTATTTCTGTGCTTTTTATATAAAGGTTAAAGCTACAGAAATATCTGTAGCTTTTTTTGTTATCAAATTCTACTAGTGTCATATTGTCAAAATAAATATATAGACGACTGGTAATATGTCAAGATAAAAAATAAATAAAATTGGAAATTATCAAGTTTGTCTCATATAAAAAAGAGTAACATTAATAAACCTAACTATATTTCCAAAAAATTACTGGGAATATAGAGGTACTTGGAC
>NZ_JBOFYU010000129.1:0-21228 GCF_051654825.1 Clostridium sp. | reverse complement strand
GGATCTGAGTTACTTATAAATACTGAAACTATTGGTTTTGCTAAAACAATACATATAATAAATATTAAGGTTGAAGATATAGCAATAGTTTTAATACTCATCTTTAATAATTTTTTTACTGTAATAGAATCTTCACGTCCATAATAATAGCTAGATAAAGGCTGCATTCCTTGAGTTATTGCAATCATAGTCATTATTACTAAAGTATTTACATAACATATGATACTATATGTTACAATTCCATTTTCGCCAATATGTTTTAAAATAGCTTGATTAAATAAAAGTATCACTATTCCAGAAGTTAATTCTGTTATTGCATCAGGAAACCCAATATAGATTATTCTTTTTAACATAGAGAAATCAACTTTAAACCTTATTAGCTTTAACTTAGATTTTTTACTTATAAAATGACTAAAGAAGAAAATAAACGATACTCCTTGAGAAATTATTGTTGCAATGGCAGCTCCTTTAATTCCAAAGGAAAATACAGCCACAAATAAAAAGTCTAAAATAATGTTAGTTATTGCTGAAATAACCATACCTATTATAGCTAAATGGGGAAATCCATCAGCCTTTGTTAATACTTCTAAGCAATAAGAAATTATAAAGAAGATATTAAATGAAATTATTATTTTTAAATAATCCTTTACTAAAGGTAATGTATTTTCAGTAGCTCCTAAAAATAAGGATATTTTATCTAAATTAAATAATGCAATAACTGTAATCAATATTGAAACTACAGCCATAGCTATTAAATTAAAGGTAAACACCTGATTAGCTTTTTTAGGTTCATCCTTACCTAAGTAGATAGAAATAATAGTAGATGCCCCAGTTGAAAATAACATTGATGTAGCAAATATTAAATTAACAAAGGGCATAGATATATTAACAGCTGCAAGTGCTGTTGGTCCTACAAATCTACTAACAAATATACCATCTATCATTGTATAAAGTGAAAATACCCACATTGCTGCCACAGATGGAAGAAGATATTTTATAAATTTTTTTCTTAACGATATTGAATTACTCAAATTATCACTCCTTAAGAATAAATATAAACTATGATATAATATTTTGTAAAGAAAGGCTAAATAATTAAAAGTTTAAAAGGGGAAGTAGTATGGAATATTCAATTGGTAAGGCTGCTGAAGCTGTGGGTTTAAGCACTTATACTTTAAGATACTATGAAAAGGAAGGCTTACTACCAGAAGTTAAGAGAAATAGTAATGGTGTAAGGGTTTATGATGACTCTGATATATTTTGGATAGATTTAATAAAGTGCTTAAAGGATACTGGAATGTCAATGACTGAAATAAAGAGTATTGTAGAGCTTAGTTTAAAGGGAGATTCTACTATAAATGATAGAAGAGAGATTCTAGTAAATCATAAGAAGACAGTAGAGCTTAAAATAGAGGAATTAAACAAAAGTATAGAAAAAATAAATAAGAAGCTAGACTGGTATGATGGGAAAGAAAGTAGTTGTTAAAATTTAAAATAAAAGCGTTGACTTAGAGTTAACTATAAGGTGTAAGCTATAAATATAATATAATTTATAGAAAAATTTAGGAGGAAATGCTTTATGTTAAATTTTAATTTTTATAATCCAACTGAAATAGTATTTGGAAAAGATACTTTAATTCAATTAGATAGTTTAGTACCATCAAATTCTAGAGTGCTTGTACTTTATGGTGGTGGAAGTGTAAAGAAGTTTGGTACCTTAGATAAGGTTAAAGATATTTTAGGAAATAGAGAAGTATTTGAATTTGGTGGAATTGAGCCAAATCCTAAATATGATACTTTAATGAAGGCTGTTGAAATAGTTAAAAATGAAAAAATTGATTTTTTACTAGCTGTAGGTGGAGGATCAGTAATGGATGGAACTAAATTTGTTTCAATGGCTTCAACTTATACAGGTGATAATCCTGAAGATTTATTTAGTTATGATTCAATTCCAGAGGAAGTTGCAAAGGGAATACCTCTAGGAACTGTTGTTACATTACCTGCTACAGGTTCAGAAATGAATAGTGGAGGAGTAATAACATCAAGAATTGGAAAGTTAGCTTTCTTTAGTAAAAAGGCTTTTCCAAAGTTCTCTATATTAGATCCAGAATTAACTTATACATTACCAACTACGCAAGTTGCAAATGGAATTATAGATACTTTTATTCATGTAGTTGAGCAATATGTAACATTTCCAGCAGAAGGAAGATTCCAAGATAGAGCAGCAGAAGGAATATTACAAACATTAATAGAGATAGGGAGAAAAGCTATTGATAACCCTACAGATTATGATTCAAGAGCAAACCTTGTTTGGTGTGCTACTATGGGGTTAAATGGGCTAATAGGAGCTGGTGTTCCACAAGATTGGACTACTCATATGATAGGGCATGAGCTAACATTATTATTTGGAATAGATCATGGTAAAACTTTAGCAATATTACAACCTTCAATTTGGAATGTAAGAAGAGAGGCTAAAAAAGATAAACTTCTTCAATATGGAGAGCGTGTATGGAATATAAAAGAAGGTAGCGAAGAAGAGAGAATAAATCTAGCTATAAATAAAACTCGTGAATTCTTTGAAAGCTTAGGGGTTAAAACTCATTTATCAGATTATGGAGTTACTAAAGAGAAGATTGATGATGTAGTTAAATCTTTAGAAAGTCATGGAATGACATCATTATCAGAAACGAGAGAGGTTACATTAGATGTAAGCCGTAGAATTTTAGAAGGTGCATTATAATACTAAATAATATTTAATGATTTAAAAAAGGCATCTAACAAGGAAAAAGATTCTTGTTAGATGTCTTTTATAATTATCTAAATAAATTTTAGTATGTAATATTAAATAAAAAATATAGCATTAATTGTATAACTATGACTTTTTTATGACTATACTTAATTTTAAGTATAATATAAAGTAATATATTCATATAGAGGATTAATTAATTGTTATTTTATATATTTTAGTAGCAAACTAAAATTATAAAGGAGGATATATATGAATAAGACCGTTTTAATAGTAGAAGATGAAAATAAAATAAGTAAAATGATATCTGATTATTTTGAGCATAATGGATTTAAAACAATAATATCTAATGATGGGTTAGAGGCATTAAATGATTTTGAAGAAAATAATATAGATTTAATTATTTTAGATGTAATGTTGCCAAAGCTAGATGGATTTACAGTATTAAGAAGAATAAGAAAAAAATCTAATGTTCCAATAATAATGGTTACAGCAAGAGCTGAAGATGAGGATATGTTAATGGGATATGAATTAAAGGTAGATGATTATATAATTAAACCATTTAATATAGATATATTAATAGCAAAAGCAAAGGTGTTATTAGAAAGAATAGATTTACTTTCTAATAATAATTCAGATGTTTTAGAGTTAAATGGAATTAAGCTTTATAAGTTGAAAATGCAAGTATTTTTAGATGAAGAGCTAATAGAGCTAGAACCAAAACAATTTGAGGTTCTAGAATACTTAATGGAAAATAAAAATATTGTAATATCAAGAGAAAAGCTTTTAGAAACTAAGTGGGGATATGATTATTTTGGTAATACTAGAGTAGTAGATGCTCAAATAAAGAAGTTAAGAAAAAATTTAAAGCATAAGTCTTATTCAATAAAAACTATCTTTGGAGTAGGATATAAGTTTGAGGTGGAATAATGTTTAAAAAAAATATCTTTTCAAAGTTGTTTTTTATGAATTTAATAATATTAATATTACTTGTAATTACTCAATTGATGTTTCAGAAATTTTTATTTGAACCTTATTATATTTCGAAAAAGGAAAGTATATTAAAGGATGAAGTAAATAAATTTCAAGAATTTATTGAAGAGGGAAAAAGTAGCACAGAAATTTTAGAGTTTATAGATGAATTAAGCAGAAATGAAAAAATAGCTTTAGTTTTAAAGGATAGTTATTTAAATGATATAGTTACAATGGATTATAGTATGTCAAAGAGCAATATTGAGCTAGAGGATATAGAGGGAAAAGTTTATAAAATAATTTTAGAAAATTACTCAGAAGATTCAATGATAAAAGTTGGAGATAACATTGATGTTTTAGGTGTTGTAAACAATTTAGGATATATATATCCATCTACATTAAGAGTAAATGGAGTAAGTTATGATAGCATATTTAATGTTGTTCAAGCTGAAACAAATAGTGGTATAGTAGCTCCAAGTTTAGTATTACCTGCTCAAAGTGCAAGTGAAGCAAGTTTAAAAAATTTAGATATAAGAAATGCAAAGGTTAAAAAGATAAATGTAGATAATAGTTATTATTTTTCTCAAACAAATAAAATATATGAGGTGTTTGGATCAGACTTATCTTTATGGAATGAATTATTAATAGGAAATGATTTTACAAAAAAGATATATGATAATAAAAACGAATATAGTAACTTATTATATGGAAAAAATATTGGGGGAGTTGTAGTAATTGGAGTGACTGCACTTTCACAAGTAAGTGAAGCTATAGGTGTAATGAATAATTATTATATCTTTATATTTTTATTTTCTTTAGTTCTCGTAGTAGGAATATCATTTATTTATTCTAAGTATATATCTAAACCTTTAATACAAATGAGTAATATTGCAAATAATATTGCAAATTGTAATTTTACAGATAAATATAAGGTTTCAAGTGAAGATGAAATAGGAATGTTAGGAAATTCATTAAATAAGATATCGGAGAATTTAGAAGAGGCCTTAGGTGAATTAAAAAAGGCCAATGTTAAGCTTAAGGATGATATGGATATTCAAAAAGTTCAAGAGGAAAAAAGAAAGGAGCTTATAGCTAATATATCTCACGAATTTAAAACTCCAATAACAATAATTCAGGGATATGTTAATGGAATAAGAAATGGTATGTATAATGATGAAAAATATTATAATAGCATTTTAGATGAAACTAAAAGATTAGATGGATTAGTAAAAGAAATGCTAGATATATCGAGACTAGAATCACCATCATTTAAATTAAATGTTCAACCATTTGATTTGTGGGGGACATTTTTAAAAGAGTATGATAAATTAAGATCTATTTTAAGAGAAAAAGATATAAATATAGATTTTGATATGGATGAAGCTATTGTTTATGGTGATGAAAAAAGAATAAGTCAAGTAATAGTTAATTTATATACTAATGCTATAAAATATACTCCGAGTGGCGAGAATATAAAAGTAAGTATTGATTTAAGTGATGATAAAAAATATTATGTTTTTAATATTTTAAACACGGGAGTAAAATTAGATGACGATGAAATTATAAATATATGGGATTCTTTTTATAGAGGAGAAAAATCAAGGAATAAAAAATATGGCGGGACAGGATTAGGATTAGCAATAGTAAAAATAATCTTAGAGCTTCATAATAGTTCCTTTGGAGTCAAAAATGTAGAAAATGGAGTGCTATTTTATTTTACATTAGAAATATGCAATGAATATTAATTAATTTTACTTAGTGTGGTTAATAAGTAAAAGGTGTGATAGTATATATTTTATGGTAGTTTATTTTCTAAAATTATGTAATAAACTGAAAGGATGATACGATATGAAATACAACTTTAATTTTGATGGAAAAGAATATGAATTAAGAGAAGATAACTTAGAAGCATTTATAAATGATGAAGAATTTGAGTTAGAAGATATAGATTTTGAAAAAGTAATAGATTTATTAAAAAATAGTGAAGATGTAGATTTCCAAACAGCATATTATGAAACATGTTGTGAAGAATGTAAAACTGGAAAGGAAGAAAAGAAAAAGGTATTTGACTTCCTAGAGTTCTATTTTTATGCTTATGGAAAAGATGGGAAGTTTGTTACTAGTAGTATAGATAATGAATATGATAAAAAGTCATTTACAAGATTATATAGAGAAGGTGTAGTTGACACAAGTTATATAGTAACTGTTATTGTTTGTAGACATTGTGGAGTATATTCTATAGAAATTGAAGAATTTGAGGTTTAACGAATTAAAATCTTTTATAAGTACACAATAAATAGGTAAATAATTATTTATAAAGGATGTGTTAATTTTGAAGAAAAACAATGGCAATGTAAAGGATAAGGCACAACAAAAGGGTGAGAGAAGACAAAAGTTACATCAAGACCAAAATAATATTGGTAATGATGAAAATAAGCCTGAATATACAGATTTTAGTGGTAATCCAATAAGATAATGATTAAAACCCTTAGTAGTTTTACTAGGGGTTTTAATTTTAAAAATATGTAAACTTAATATACTTACTTTAAAGTAATAGCTTTATACTGTATAATAATTTATGTAAAGCTTTAAAAGATAAGGAGAGAAAGATATGAGAAAAAACAACTTGAAAAGATTTTTAACATCAGTAGTTGCTGCATCATTAAGTATGTTTATGTTAGTTGGATGTGGAAGCAGTAAAAGTGAAGGGGGATCAGCTTCAGATGGAGGGAATCCAATAGCAACAATAGAAGTTGAAGGATATGGAACAATGGAAGCTGAATTATATCCAGACAAAGCTCCTGAAACAGTGAAAAATTTCATAAGCCTTGCTAATGATGGTTTTTATGATGGATTAATATTCCATAGAATTATTAAAGGATTTATGATTCAAGGTGGAGATCCAGAGGGAACAGGAATGGGTGGTCCAGGATATTCAATAAAAGGTGAGTTTTCTTCAAATGGATTTGAAAATGATGTAAAGCACGAAAAAGGTGTACTTTCAATGGCAAGATCAGGTTATCCTGATAGTGCAGGAAGCCAATTCTTTATAGTAAGTGGAGATGCATCACATTTAGATGGAGATTATGCAGCTTTTGGTAAGCTTATTTCAGGAGAAGATGTATTAGATAAGTTAGAATCAGTAAAAACAGGTGGTCAAGATAGACCAGTTGAAGATATTGTAATAAAATCAATAAAAATAGACACTAAGGGTGTTAAATACGACGAACCACAAAAACTAAATGGATAATTATAAATAAGAGGAGCTATTTTTAATAGCTCCTTTTATTATGCCTTTAATTTCAAGAATATTTTCTAAATTTCTTTTTTCGGACCAAATAAAGGGTAATTCCAATTTAATATATTATTTTAAGCATATTAACATAAGTTACTTATATAGAAAAAAATTCAAAAAAGTATTCACAATTATATTTATTAGGAGTATAATATAGTAAAGAATATTTTAGTAATAAAAAAATAAATATTACTAAAATATAAATTAATAAGATAAATTTTATTAAAGTGTATTGTGGGAGGTATATTTATGAACTATTTAGATTTATATTTACAAAAAAATAATTGTAAGAGATATGATGTGCATAAAGCGACAGGAATAAGTCAACAACTATTATCTACTCATAAAAATAAAAAGGTAGAAAAATATTCTAATAAAGTAATTATTGCATTAGCAGATACATTAGGAAAGACTCCAGGAGCAGTTTTAGATGAACTTATAGAACTAGAAAAATCAAATCCAGCATTTGAAGTATATAATCCAGATGAACTATTACTAGCGTTAGATAACAAATATGAAAAGATAATGATAAAGGGTGCATATTGTGATAAGATTTATAGTTTAATGAAAAGCCAATTATCAGATACTGAATCACTAGGGTTTGAGTTAGGAAGTTCAGGTACAGCTACAGTTTTAGCCTATGCTATTACAGCTGTTAGAGAGTTTTTTTCAAATTCAGATTCTGTTGATAGAGGAATACAAAATAAAATTAAGTTATATAAGCTTAATGACTTTATAGATGGTGGATTATTATTAACATTAAAGCAATTAGATTACTAAAATAGAATATATTTAAATATAGTGAGAAAAGGCTTGATATAAATAAGTCTTTTCTTAGTTGTATTTAGAAAGGATAAGATTATGAAATTTAGAGAAATGAAAAAAGAAGATATAAAAGCTATCGTAGAAATTTATATTAAAACTTTTAATTCACCACCTTGGAACGATAAGTGGACAAGTGAAACAGCAAGTAAAAGATTAACTCAAATGATGGATTGTCCAGGGGCATATGGTATATTAGCTCATGAAGAAGATCTTATTATTGGAATGATACTAGGAGCAGAAGAACAGTATTACAATGGAGTTATGTTTAATATAAAAGAGTTTTGTGTAAGAAATGATATACGAAGTAAGGGCATTGGAACTAGAATTTTAAATGAATTTGAAATACTTTTAAGAGAAAAAGGAATATCAGAAATTATTTTATTAACAGCTAGAGGAGATAAGACAGAAGGCTTTTATAAAAAAAGAGGATTTTTAGAACATGATGAAATAATAATGATGAATAGAGAACTATAAAAGAAATTTGTTAATTGATTTGTTATAGGGTAAAATAAGAATACTATTTAAATAAATGAGGTAATTTAATGAACAAAGATAAATTTGAAGATATGAATTTAAGTCAGCCAATATTAAAGGCTTTAAATAATTTAGGCTTTAATGAGCCATCAGAAGTACAAAAGATAGCTATTCCATATATGTTAAAGGATGAAGATATAATTGTAAAATCACAAACAGGAAGTGGAAAAACAGCAAGCTTTGGTATACCTTTATGCGAAAAGATTAAAGTAGAAGAAAGTAGAGTTCAAGGGCTAGTATTAGTTCCTACTAGAGAGCTTGCACTTCAAGTTAAAGAAGATATTTCTAATATAGGAAGACTTAAAAAGGTTAGATGTGCAGCTGTATTTGGTAAGCAACCTTTTAATGAACAAGTAAGAGAGTTAAAGCAAAGAGTTCACATAGTTTCAGGTACACCAGGAAGAATAAGTGATCATATAAATAGAGGAAACTTAAAACTTGAGGATATTAAGTTTGTAGTTGTAGATGAAGCAGATAAGATGTTAAATATGGGATTCATAGATCAAATAGGAGATATTTTAGATAAACTTCCTAAGGGAAGAAATACTGCTTTATTTTCAGCAACATTACCTAGTGAAATAGAAAGATTATGTTCTAAATATATGAATAATACAAATATATTAGAAATTAAATCAAAGGTATTTAATAGAGATAAAATAAAACAAAGCTATTTAAATATAGAAGAAAAAGATAAGTTTAATGAGCTATGCAGAGGACTTTATTCAAATAAACCTGAGGCAGCTATAGTATTTTGTAATACAAAGGATAAGGTTAAAGAAATAGGCGCGAATCTTAAAAGAGAAGGAATAAAGGTAGAACAGTTACATGGTGATATGGAGCAAAAAGATAGATTATTAACTATGGAAAGATTTAAAAATAAGGAATTTAAGGTTTTAGTGGCTACAGATATTGCTGCTAGAGGAATACATATAGATCATATAACACATGTATTTAATTATGAGCTTCCAATGGAAAGAGAAAGTTATGTACATAGAATAGGTAGAACAGGAAGAGCCGGTAAAGATGGGACAGCAATATCCCTTGTATCTAATTATGAAAAGAAGTTTCTTCAAGGAATAGAAGAGTATGTGGGATATTCAATAGAAGAAGGGGCATTTTCTTTAGATGAAGATGTTAGAGAAGGAAGAGAGATTTTTAAAGCGAGCCAAAAGGAACTTAAAAAGAATGTTGGAGCAAAAAAGAAAAGCATTCATTCAGAAGTTACTAAGATACATATAAGTGGTGGAAAAAAGAAAAAGATAAGACCTATAGATATTGTTGGTTGTTTTAGCAATTTAGAAGGACTAACTGGAGAAGACATTGGAATAATTGATGTGCAAGATGGATTTTCTTTTATTGATATTTTAAATGGAAAGGGAAATAATGTTCTTAATAAGCATAAGGAAGTATCTGTTAAAGGAAAGAAACTAAGACTAACAAAAGCTAAAAAGTAATTTTAAAGGGAGTAAGTATTTTAAATGCTTACTCCCTGATTTTTATTATATAGATAATTAAAAATTCAATTTTGTAACAGAAAACAAACATGTAATTATAATAATAGTAAGAGGAATTTTTATGGAGGATAGGATTATTGAATATAGTTCAGACGTATTCAGAATATATTAGAGGTTCTATTGTTAATATAGGAAGCAAGAGTAAATTATCTCTCTGTAATGGTGTAAAAAGAAAAGCGGTAACAAATGCTATATTTAATATACCTAAAAAAAGTGAAGTTAAATATTCACAATTAGCATTTTCAATAAATATACTTAATGACCATATTCCAAATGCTGAGTTAGAATGTGAGCTAAGATTAACTATAGAAGGAATTAAAAGTGATACAGACATTTTCAAGATAAATATAAATCCTAGTAGAGATATATATACTCAGGTAATAGATATTTCAGATATGTTATTATCAGTAATAAAATCTAATATTAATATGGATATAAGTATTTGTAGCAATAATATAAATGAAAATATTGAGATATCTTGTGGGTGGAGTATAATAACTGTTTATGAAAATGAATCACAAAGCTTTAAGAAAATAAATGTATATTATATTTATGATGATGATTGTCCTATATCTAAAGTTAAGATTGAGGATATTTCAATTCCTAGTTATAAGGAGACCTGTGGAAAATTACATTTAGGATTGTGGAAGGGAAAATCTGATAATTTAGTTTGGAATATAGAAAATGAAAATACTCAATATAAATTAACTAGTAGACTTATGAATCATAAGGAGTGTATAGGTAATGTTAAGGTTTGGGGATTATTAAATACAGATATATCAAAGGTTTTAGGTGTAAATCAGAAGTTGTTAGAAATAATATTCTTAGGATATGGAGTTTACTATAATGTAACTAATTTAGCTGTTGAAGTTGAAACTAATGATGATATAAATGATGACGAACTTTTAAGAGAAAACAACTATGAAAGTAAATCCATATGTAATGAAAGTGAAGTATATGAAAATATTGATGAAGTAATAGAGTCATCATGGTGCGCTGTAGAAGAACAAGCAAAGGTCATAAGTACATTAGGCGTTACAAGAAATATAAATACAAAGAGTATAGTAATTATGCTTAAAAATAATAAGAGTTCAATAGCAGAAGTAGAAATAATAATTAAGGATTTAGAAAGTACACCATATGAAGCCATTAAAAGTAAAAAAGTAATGCTGCCTAATGATGAAGCAAGATTTATAATTGATTCACCACCAAAAAGATATGAAATAATATTTGCTGGAATTTATGATGAAGTTTTAGTTTGGTGTGCAGAAAGAGTTAATAATGCAAATCAACCAATTTCAAAAAGCTTATTTATAAAGAATAGAAGATTTAATAGGAAAAATTTAGTCCCAATATCCGATTAAGTATATTGATATGTATTTTATCACAAAATATAATCAAAGGATGGTGTTACTATGAAGATAATAAAAAAGGATGGTAGAGTAGAAGAATTTAATATAAATAAAATTAAAACTAGTATAGATAATGCAGCAAAGGATGTTCAGGTATATTTAAATGAATCAGATTTAGATATATTGACGAGAGATGTTGTGGGTTCATTAAAGTCAATAAAGAGAAATGAAATCATAACATCAAGTTATGAAGTTATGGGTGTAATATTTACAATTTTAAAAAGAGATGGATTTAATTCAGTTTTAAAATCATATTTTTATTTTTTAAAATAAAGGTTAAGTCTCTTACTTAAAGTAAGGGGCTTATTTAAATTATATTAAAATTAACTTATTAATGAATAAAAGACTGGTTTATGTTATAATTTCATTGACTTTGATTTTGGGAGGAGTAAATAATGTACAAGTTAATTGCACTAGATATGGATGGAACTTTATTAAGAGAAGATAAGAGCGTTTCAGAAAGAACTAAAAAAACAATTCAAGAAGCAAGAGATATGGGTGTAACTGTAGTATTAGCAACAGGAAGACCAATTGAAGGAGTAAGAAGATATTTAGAAGAACTTAAAATGCTTGGAGAAAATGATTATGTCTTAAGCTATAATGGGGCATTAGTTCAAAAAACAAAAAATAAAGAAGCTGTGTCAGAAATAGCTTTAAGTGGTAGTGATGTACATTATCTTCACAACTTAAGCAAGGAATTAGGAGTTAATATACATGCTTTTTCAGAAAAACAAGGATTAATTACTCCTAAAAATAGTAAATATACTGAAGTAGAAGCTACGATTAATGAGATAAAAGTTACAGAAGTAGATTTTACAAAAGTAGATAAAGATGATGTTATTATTAAGATAATGATGATAGATGAGCCAGAAATATTAGGAGCAGCAATTGAGAAACTACCAAAAGAAGTATATGAAAAATATACTGTAGTTAAAAGTACTCCATATTTCCTAGAATTCTTAAATAAAGAAGCGAATAAAGGGACAGGAGTAGAATTATTAGCAAATCACCTTGGAATAAAAAGAGAAGAAGTTATTACTATGGGTGATGCAGGAAATGATCTACATATGATAGAATATGCAGGACTAGGTGTAGCTATGGAAAATGCTTTTGAAGAAGTTAAAAAAGCTGCTGATTATATAACTGATAGCAATAATAATGATGGAGTTGCAAAAGCAATAGAAAAATTTGTTTTAAATAAATAAGATGGCATAAAATACTTGTGGTTTTAATTACTACAGGTATTTTTTTTATAAAAACTTTGTAAAATAGTATAAATTATATTAAAATGTATATATAAAATACATTTTAAAAACAAAAATATAAAATAAAAAAATATATTGTATAAAATGAAAAATATAGATAAATATAATAAAATCAAAAATATTTAGTTTTATTTTATAAGGAGAGTAAAATGAAAGATATTTATGCAAACCTTCAAAAAATAAGAGATGGAAAAAGAACGTACGCAATAACACCTCATATACCAGGTGGATTTATTACACCAGAAAATTTGGAGAAAATAGCAAGGGTTACAAAGAAGTATAATGGGGTTTTAAAAATAACATCTGGTCAAAGAATTTTAATAACTAATTTAAACTATGATGATATAGAAAGTATATGGGATGAACTTGATATGAAACCAGCTGTTAAATCACAGAATTCAATAAAAAATGTTGAGATTTGTCCAGCAGGATTTTGTAAAAGATCAAAATATAATACTATTGGATTGGGAATGAAACTATCTAAAAAATATCAATGGATGGAAATGCCTTGTAGAACTAAAATAGGGGTATCTGGATGTAAAAATGCTTGTGGTAGTGTTTATTCAAAGGATATTGGAGTTATTGCTGATAAATCAGGGTTAATGGTTACTATAGGAGGGTCAGCGGGGTATAACCAAAGAATGGCTGATATTTTAGCAAGTGATTTAAATGAAGAAGAAACTCTTTTATTAATAGAAAAATTAATTCATTACTATAAAATAAATGCTGAAGCGGGAGAAAAATTAGGTTTTTTCATAGATAGAGTAGGAATTGAAAATGTAAAATCTAAAACTATTTATGGAATTAATGTAAAAAAAGGAAATAATAGTTCGGAATAAGTAGTAAAAATCATGGAATTTAAAAAAAAATTTAAAAAATTTAAAAAAATATGAGGAAATTTATTCCGAATAGTGATAAAATATATATAGGTTTAAGAGAGAAAAAACCTATATATATTTTTATTTATAGACATAGTACTTTCAGGTCACCCATGTAAATGTTTTCTGAAGTCGTTTATAATAATGTTTTGAATGTTAATAAATAATATATTAAACAAGGTAAGAGGGGGATACATATGGCAAACGTTGTTGGATGTTCAATTATAATTAAGGATGACTTTAATAATGTTTTGATTGCTCAAAGAAAGGCAAAGAAAAATGAACCTAAATTATGGTACATATTTGGAAAGAAGTTAAAGGGTAAAGAATCAATTGAAAAATGCGTACATAGAACTGTTAAGGAAGAGTTAAAATCAATATTATTTGATGTAAATCAATTTGATGAATTTATAATTGACTCTGAAAATGATGAAAGTGTACAACTTTATATTGGATCATTAAGAGAAAAAATAACATGTCATGCAGATATAGTATCATGCAAATGGGTAAGTAAGGATGCTCTAGATGCATATGACTTTGCACCAGGAGAAAAAGAAAAAATTCTTAGATATTTCTCAAGATAGAATTAGAGAGTTATAAAAATTAATAATATATAGGCCAAGCTTTTCATTAGCTTGGCATTTTGTTTATATAAAATTAATTGACAGATATAATAATGATATAGTATAAAGAATTAAGTCAATAAACTTGATATTTTGAAAGAAAATGGAGGGGCTACAAATGAAAGAATTACAATTAGAGGCAGATAGATGCCTTTTATGTAAAAATCCAAGATGTAAGGCAAATTGTCCTATTAATACACCAATTCCAGAAGTAATAGATTTATTTAAACAAAATAAATTACAAGAGGCAGGGGAAATGTTATTTAATAACAACCCATTATCAATAGTTTGTGGAATAGTATGTCCTCATGAAAATCAATGTAAGGGGCATTGTATAAAGGGAATAAAGGATGAACCAGTACATTTTTATGAAATCGAAGAGTACATATCTAAACAATTTTTAGAAAACACAAATTTTTCAGTAGATAATAAATTAAATGATAGTATTGCAATAGTTGGTGGGGGACCAGCTGGAATAACTATAGCATTTATTTTAGCTAAAAGAGGATATAGAGTAACTATATTTGATTCACATGAAAAAATAGGTGGGGTATTAAGATATGGTATTCCAGAGTTTAGGTTACCAAGGACTATTTTAGATAAATATGAAGAAAGATTACTTCAATTAGGAGTAAGAATAAGACCAAATACTTTAGTTGGGCCAGTTCTTACAATAGATAAATTATTAGAAGATGGATATAAAGCAATATTTATAGGAACAGGAGTATGGAATCCTAAAACTTTAGGAATTAAAGGGGAAAGCTTAGGTCATGTTCATTATGCTATAGATTATTTAAAAGCTCCATCAGTTTATAATTTAGGTAAGAAGGTATGCGTAATTGGAGCAGGAAATGTGGCTATGGATGCAGCTAGAACTGCAAAGAGAAGTGGAGCTGATGAAGTATACATACTATATAGAAAAGGCTTTGAGAATATGCCAGCAACAAAGGCTGAATTAGAGGAAGCTATAGAAGATGGTATTAAATTTGAATTATTTAAGGCTCCTGTAGAATTAAATGAAAATGGCGTTAAATTTATAGAAACAGAAAATGAAATAGGTGAAGATGGAAGAGTAAATACAGTGACTATAGAAGGTACAGAAGGGTTATTTGAATGTGATTCAGTAATTATATCTGTAAGTCAAACACCTAGAAATAATATAGTATCTAATACAACTGGCTTAGAAACTAATAGATGGGGATTATTAGTAACTGATAAGTGTGGACATACAACTAGAGATGGTGTCTTTGCGTCAGGAGATGTAGTAACTGGAGCTGAAACAGTAGTTAAAGCAGTTGCACATGCAAAATTAGTAGCAGAAGAAATGATAAAATATATAGAAAATAAATAGTTAAAAGGCTTATAAGGAGAAATCTTTATAAGCTTTTTATTATAGATCAAATGTAAAAAGTTATTTGCAAAATGTAAAATTATAAAATTATTTACAATAAATATAATAATTTTACATAAATGTATAAAATAATTATGTTATTATAGATATTAACTATAAAGTGATGATAAAATATTAAGGAGAGTTAAAATATAATTTAATAGTATTTTATGAGAAGTTAAAAAAGTTTAGAAATTTATGATTTAAGTTGATTTTCAATATAGTATTTAAACTATCAGGGGGATTATATGGGGAAGTTACAGTGGTTAATAGTTGAAATGTGTGAAAAAACTAAGTTAAAGATAAAACTTGTTGACAATTATTACAATGAAATATTTAATAATTTATCACATGAGCCAGATATATTAGTAAGAAAAATTATTGTAAATGACGTAGAATGGATACTTAGTATAGAGAAAAATGATAAGAACCTAATAGATTTTATAGAGTTTATGATAAATAAATTTATTGAAAAAGAAGATACAATAAAATCTATATTAAATGGTAAAAAGAGATGGGAAGATATTTCAGAAAGTATAATTTACAAGGCTTCAAAAATATTTATTGTAGAATGTTATAAGATTGAAGAAGTTTTTAGTATTATAAAAAGTATTTACCATTATGAAGACGTATATATTGAAGTGTTAGATAATCGAATAGTATTGATTGGGGATTTTGATGAAGAAAGAGAACATGCATTATCTATGATAGAAAGTATAATGCAAGATAGTGGTGAAAAGATTTTTATTGGAATAGGTGATTTAGATGGAAGTTTCAATGGATTTAAGAACACATATGGTGATGTTTTACAATCAATAGAAATAGGGAGAGGTTTTAAAATAACACCAGAGGTCTATATATCTTCTGAAATGTATCTTGAAAAAATTATTTATAATTTAAATGAGGAATACTCAAATAAATTAAAGATTAAGTATAAAGAAATATTTGAAAATCTTAGCGATGAAATAATACTAACTTTAGAAGAAATATTAAATTGCAATTTATCTTTAACGAAGGCTGCTAAAAATTTATACATACATAGAAATACACTTATGTATAGAATAGAAAAAATAAAAAAGGTAACAGGATTGGATATAAGAAATTTTAAAGAAGCAACATTTTTATATTTTTTATATATAAATAGCAAAGGTATAAAGTAGTAAAGAGGGTATAAGGGAGAAATATTATATGTGCAGGTTATTAATTGTAGATGATAAAAGCCTAACAGATAATTCATTAGAGGATATCATTAATTGGAAAGACTTGGGATGTGACATTGTTGGGGTAACTTTTAATGGGAATGAAGCTTTAAACATAATAAAGGAAAATTGTATTGATCTTGTAATTACAGATATAAATATTTTAGGGTTAGATGGATTAAATTTAATATCAGAAATAAAAAGATTAAGTATTAAAAGTAAAGTAATCGTTATTAGCAATAATATAGAATATAAAACTGTAAGAGATGCAATGAAAAATGGAGCTATAGATTATTTATCAAGAGATTTTATAGATAACAATGAAGTTGCTTTATTAATAGAAAAAGTAATGGGAATTACATCAAATAATAATGAGGATAACAAAGATAACTATTATATTAGTAATTTATTGAAAGAAGTTGCTAAAGGATATAATATAAGTAAATCAAAAATAGAAGAAATATTTAAGAAAGCAGAGAATGAAATTTTAAAAAAGCCATATAGAATTATATATTTCAAAAAAGAAGATGGTTTTTTATTAAATGAACTAATGAGTAATATATTAAATGAAGCTAGAAAGAACTTTATAAATGTAATGCCAATATACCTAAATAATAATAATAATATTTTAATATTTAATGAATCGCAAAGAGAAAAGGTAATTAATATAGTAACAAAAAATATAAATAAAGTTAAACAAAATAATAATAGTAATATTTATGCTATTTTATCTGACTTGTGTAATGTTGATTATGAAATATGTGATTTATTAAAAAACACCATAAATAAATTGGATTATTGTTTCTATTCATTTAAAAATTATATAATTGATGATGAATCTATAAAATTTAGTCGAAAAGAGCTAAGTGCAAGCAATATTAAATATAGAAAAGAAGTAGAAGATATTATTAGTTATATTGATAAGAATATTCAAAGCAAGATAACACTAAAAATGTTATCAAATGATATAAATATGAATGAAAGCTATTTAAGTAGAATGTTTAAAAGAGAAACTGGTAAAAATATTGTATATTTCATAAATGAAAGAAAAATGAAGAAAGCAATGGAATTACTAGAGGATGAATCTATTTTAATAAAGCAAGTGTCAAAAGCTGTTGGTATAGAAGATCAGTTTTATTTTAATAAGTTATTTAAAAAATTTTATAATGTAAATCCAAGTGATTTTAAGAAAAAAAATATTTTATAAAATAAGAAAGCAGCAATATATATAATTTGCTGCTTTCTTATTTATTATATTTTACACAAAGTTTTACTAGTTCTATATCCCTTAGGGGATGTCCCTGTTATCTTTTTAAACATTTGACTAAAGTAAGATGAGTTAGAAAATCCTACAATAGAAGCAATGTCCCTAATTGAATAATTAGTAGTTGTTAAAAGATTTTTAGATTCTTCAATTCTACGATTTATAACATAGTTAATAGGTGAGACACCTATTTGTTTGGTAAATGTATGAACTAAGTGAAATTTATTAACATATGTTAATTCGGATAAAAAATCTAATGTTATGTTTTCAGAATAATGTGAGTCAATATAATTTTTGATTTTAATACATTCTAAATTTAATTTTTCTTGTGGTTCCTCTACAAAGAGCAAGGTTGGTGAATTACGTATAACATGAGTTATGAAAAGGTTTAACATGCTTTTGCACGCTACCTCGTAATTAAATTCTTTTAGCTCTATTTCTTGAATTAAACAACTTAAATAATGAATTATAATATCTTTGCTTTGAGAAAGATTCATAATTTCATAAAGTTTTTCTGAACTATCATTATTAGTAAGGGTTTGAGTATGTCTAAAACTTAAAGATAAGTTGTCAATACCTACAACTATATACTCTAATGGATTATTTTTTGAAAAAGATTTTTCAGTATGCAAGCAGTTAGGGTTAATAATAATTAAGTCCCATTGCTTGACATTGACAACGGTATCAGCTAAGTGAAAACATCCTGACCCGTTAGTTATGAAAAATATCTCTGTAAATGGATGAAAGTGGGCAATACTATGCCAATCATCTTCAAACTTAGATTTACTAATATAATGCAGTTCGTAATTGGAATTATAAATGTTATTTTCGCCAATTAAATATCTTGTATTACTCATAAATGCACCTCTATAAATATCTTGTTACCCATAGTTATATATATTATAACATATTATATATATTGTGGTAATATTAGTAATAAAATAAATTAGAAAATAATATAAAATTTGATATATTGTTGGTAATAGCAATATAACTAAAAAACTCAGCAACAATATTATTGTGTAAAAGATTACAATTTACTACAATAAATGTGTGAGGATTACAAACAAGGGGGGAATCATTTATGAGTAGAAAAAACACCTCAAAAAATTTATTCATTGGGTTATCTGTGCTTCCAGCAATCATTTTGTTCATAGTTTTTATGGTAATACCAACTATAAATGTATTTTGGATGTCACTATTTAAATGGGGAGGATTATCAAATAATAAAACTTTTGTAGGATTTGATAATTTTACAACCTTATTTAAGGATATGAATTTTTTAAGGTCATTTCAAAACACAGTATTTTTAATAGTTATAGTTACAGTCATAACATTAATTTTAGCTATAGCAGCAGCAGCAGTATTAACTAGGGAGGATATGAAATTTAAAAATTTCTTTAGAATAGTATTCTATTTCCCAAATATTTTATCAGTTGTAGTAATATCAGCAATATTCTCAGCTGTTCTTGACCCTAATCAAGGAATACTTAATGCTTCATTTAAAGCACTAAGTTTAGATTCCTTAGCAAAGATGTGGCTAGGAGATCAAAAAATTGTAATCTGGTGTATTGCAGCAGTTATGATATGGCAAGCCGTAGGTTATTATATGGTTATGTACATGGCTAGCATGAGTAGTATTCCAGCAAGTCTTTATGAATCAGCAGACTTAGAAGGAGCTACAAAATTACAACAGTTCTTCCAAATAACATTACCGTTAGTTTGGAACACAATAAGAACAACATTAACATTCTTTATAGTAAGTACAATAAATTTAAGCTTCCTATTTGTAAAGGTTATGACTATGGGTGGACCTAACGGTAGCTCAGAAGTATTCTTAAGTTATATGTACAAGCAAGCATACTCAAACTCAGCATATGGATATGGTATGGCTATAGGGGTTGTAATATTTATATTCTCATTCGTACTATCATTAGTAATAAGTAAAATAACAAAGAGAGATATTATCCAATTTTAGAGGGAGGGATTGATATGAAAAAAGCTTTTAAGGAAATGTCAGCTGAAAAGTTAATGAAGATATTCACTTATGTATGTTTAAGTGTATTTGCATTAAGTATATTAGTTCCTTTAGGTTGGGCGTTTCTTGCATCATTAAAACATAAATCAGAATTCTATGGAAATCCATGGGCAATGCCAGAAGGATTATACTTTGAAAACTTCCGTAAAGCATTTATAGATGCTAATATGGGTGAGTATTTCATTAACTCAATCGTAGTTACTGGACTAGCTCTAATAATTTTATTAGTAGTTGCAATACCAGCAGCGTATGCATTATCAAGATTTGAATTTAAAGGTAAAAAGATACTAGATACTATCTTTGCAGCCGGATTATTTATAAATGTAAACTACATCGTAGTACCAATATTCTTATTAGTATTAGATGGGGAAAAATTAGTAAGAGAAATATTTGCTATACCAGCAAGTTTAACAGTATTTTTAGATAGTAGAATAGTGGTAGCAATTATATATGCTGCAACAGCATTACCATTTACTATTCACTTATTACAAAACTATTTGAGAACATTACCTAAAGCATATGAAGAAGCAGCCTATATGGATGGATGTGGAAGACTTAAAACTCTAATACATGTAATTATTCCAATGGCAAAGCCAAGTATTATAACAGTAGTACTATTTAACTTCTTAGCATTTTGGAATGAATACATTATAGCATTAACAATGTTACCTAATAAGGCTAAAACTTTACCATTAGGACTAATAAACTTAATGCAAGTTCAAAAAACAGCAACAGATTATGGAGCAATGTATGCAGGTCTAGTAATAGTAATGGTTCCTATAATAATACTTTATATCTTAGTTCAAAAGAAATTAACAGAAGGTATGACAGTAGGTGGAATAAAAGAATAATAGCATTAGAGTAATAAGATATTAGGCAGGAGGAAAAAAGAGATGAATAGAGGTAGAGTTACAATACCAACAGATGACAATTTTATAAATGAAACTATTGAAATAGTTGAAAAATGGGGAGCAGATGGGATTCGTGATTGTGATGGATTCAAGCTTCCAAGAGAAATAAAGGGATTAGCAGAAAAAATTTACTCAACATATTTTGTTGCACGTGGAGATAATGAATGGGCACAACAAAACATGGATGAGCTACAACAAACATATTTAATGACTAAACATCATTTAGCAACAGAAGACACATTAAAAGTATCAATAATGGATGGATATTTTGCAGAGCAAGTACAACCAGATTCATATCATGATGTAAAAGAATTCTGGGAAGTAATAGATAGAACTACTGGTGAAGTAGTTAGTACAGATAA
>NZ_JBOFYU010000128.1:0-5928 GCF_051654825.1 Clostridium sp. | reverse complement strand
TCTTCTGCACCAAATTGCCATATTAAAACTTCATGTGGTTTTAATGTTACAGTTATTGTATCTCCATAGTTGTAAGTTCTATCATCTTCCTTTACTCCATATGGATAAACTGTTGTCTTTGAAAGATTCTCTGCTCCTTCTCCAACACCTATTAATCTATCTAAAGTTAAAGTATATGTCTTTTCTACGCTTGATGGATTTCTAAGTGAAACAATACCATCTGCTCCATTCCAAGCTGAATATCCATAAACATTTCCATTTTTAGGAGTCTCACCTATAAGCTTAGCATTTCTTAAAATATCAAAGTTTTCTTCTCCCCACTTTAATACTTCTGCATTTACAGCCCATTTTTCATCATCCATCATATTATAGCTATAGTAAAGTTCCCAGAATGCAGTTCCTCTACTCATTAACATAAATAAATATTTTCTAAATTGTTCTGTATTCATAGTTACAGGTCCACCACCATAAGTGTTAGTGTTTCCGTAAATTGGGTCATGATTGTAAATATTAGCTGCTGGGAATTGGAATTGTCTTGTTCTATAGAAATCAAAATACCTATCATCTCTATAAGTTAACATTGCATCCATATATGATCCATCAACCTTTTGTACAGGTCCACCATCTCCTGATGCAAATCCAACATCATTACTATTTTGTAACCAAACTGTATTTACCCATTGTAAGAACCATGGACTTGGACTTGCATAACAAGTCATATTAATAAATAAGTCTTTACCTTGGGCTTCTCTTGATTCTCTCATAGCTTCAAATACTTTAACCCATTGCTCATAAGTATCTGTAACCATGTACATTCCATTATCTCCACCAGTCATATGACCATGTGTTTTAACTGGGCATGGACTTACTAAGAATCCATCAAGCTTCCAGTAATTTATATCAAATCTATTCATATAATCTAAGAATAAAGCTGTGATATTCTTTATATATTCTGGATGTCCTACACAAACATCTCCTCCTGCTGGATTATATCCACCCTTTCCAGCTCTCTCCATATTTTGTGCAAAGGAACTTGGCCAGTTATATCCACCTCTTGGTCCAAGCCATAATCCAAATTTTGATGAAACTTTTTCTGTAAATTCTGTTGCATCATATAGTTCATTAGGGAACTTATTATTAAATGACCAGAAATCTCCATTATAGTTATTCCATCCATCATCAACAACATATGCATCTACTGGCTCTACACCATGTTGTGATAATCCTTTTTCTATTTCATTAAATGAACCTTGAATATTATCAGAAGTAATATTTAACATATGGTCATACCATGAGTTATATTGCTTTCTAAAGTTAGTTCTAGTTGAAATAGTATCTATATAACTAAAGAAATCTGATTGAATAACTGATTCATCAGTACTTCTTGCAGCCCCTGCTACAGTTTGCCAAGTTACATATTTTCCATCTTCAGTTTTATCTAATTGATCAAATGTTTTACCTGTAAAATATCTAAAATGAGCTAAATCACCCTCATTGGTATCAACTATTCTATTATCAGTTTGAGGGAATTCACTTCCATAGAACATACCATTAATATAAACTGGTTGTCCTAAAGCTGTTTGGTAACCTGACATAAATGCTGGTTGCATATCTGGCCTTGACCATGTAGGACCATCATCTTCACCAACTATTAAATGTTCTAAATCAATATAATCTATTGGTGTTGTTTCTCCACCATCAACTTTTATTTCTAAATACTTTCTCATGAAGTGATCTCCATTTTCCATAACCACATTCATATCTATATCCCATTCTACTCCATCTACTATATATGGTTTAAAATCAAATATAATTCTCTTTCCATTATCTTCAGCTGAATCAACCACTCTAGTTTCTCCAAGCTCTAAATCTGAAGTTTTAACTCCTGGAATAATTTCTTCTTCTACAGCTCCATTTTCAATAATATCGATTTCAGCAGCGGCCCCAAAAGCTTGACCATTAACTGCATTCTTACCTACTAATTTTATATATTTTCCTTTTACTACATCATCAAATTTTATACTTATTTTATTTTTACCATTATATTGGAATGTACCAGTTTTTACAGGTTCTCCCCAATTTTCAGCATCATTACTTACATATATTTCATAGTCCTTAATATCTCCGTTAGTACCACTTTGTCTTGGTAAATAAGTAAAACCTGTAAGTTCTTTTTCTTCACCTAAGTCAATAGCTATATGATGTGGGTATTGAGACACTCCTCCACTGTATTTAGTATGCCACATTGTATTAGGATCTCCATCGAAGGCATTAATAGCAGCTCCATTTTCAGATGATTTCTCTTCACTACTTACAGATACTAGCTTCCATCCCTTGTCTACTTGCTTCTTTGTGCTTATTAAAAATTCTTCTGATCCTTCTTCTGGAGTAAATGTTGTATTAGCTCTTGAGTTTACAATTTCTTTAGTCTTAACTTTACCGCCTTCTAACGTAAACGTTCTCTCGATGTACTCATTTCCAATAGTTATTTGACCATTTCCCTCAGTTACTTCTACCTTGCCACCGTCGTTAGCTTTTACTTCAGTAGTTCCTATTCCTGCAATTAGGCTTGAACATACTGTGGCTGAAAGAACTAATGCTAATAATTTTTTTGTTCTCAAATTTTTACCCTCCATTAATCTTTTAAATTTTACATACTTATTTTACCATTTTATAAAAATGCTTACAATTGTATTTGTTCGACTTTTTTCATAAAATTAAAACCCGAATTATATTTTCATACAATTCGGGTTTTAATTTTATTTAAATTCATTATATTCTTTTTTAGAATATTGATGATGTTCCATACATGCTGTTAATAACATTTCATAACTATTATCATCATTAAAATCTATTTCTGTTAAACTAGTTTGTTTTATAAATGGTGGTTCCCATAAAGTATCTATATCTCTTCCCTCTAATGCACATAAATAAGACTTTAATGTAATTGTATGAGTTACTATTAATATACTTTTACCTTTTTCCTTTTCTAATATCTCATTTACAGCTTTGTAAGCTCTTTCTCTTACATCTTCAAATTTTTCTCCATTACCTATTGGATTGTACTTAGATGGCACATTCCAAAAATTATAATAATTATCTTCACCTAATTTTTTCATTTGATCTTGGTTTAAGCCTTCCCATCCACCAATGTTTATTTCTCTTAATCCATCATGAGTTAATAATGGTATTTCTTTATCACCCTTAACTATTTTAGCAGTGTTAAAGGCTCTTCCTACTGGGCTTGAATAAATAACATCTATATGTAAATCCTTTATTCTATCCCTTAACCATATAGCTTGTAATTTTCCTAGCTCTGTTAGCGGAGAATCCCCCCACCCCTGCATTATTCCACTTTCATTCCACTCTGTTTCACCATGTCTTGTTAAATATAATTTAGTCATCTCTTCTCAACCTTTACTCTTTTTTATATAACACTATTTTAATTTATCTAATAAATTAAATCAACTTAATAGCGTTGTAGTAAAGAAAAAAGTGAAGAGATATTCCTCTTCACTTTTCACTATTCCCTCTTAACTATTCTCCCTATAACTACATCTCTTGAATCTTCTGTTTCATATGAACAAGTAGATAATGTTATTATCCTATCTTCCTTTTTAATATTATCATCACTTAAATATAATGATTTATTTAATATATAATCTATATGATTTTCTATTTCCTTAGGCGATAAAAATACAGTTTCATATATTTTCGAGTCTGAAGTTGTATTTATATAAGAAAATATTTCAATCTTATAGGTTTCTTCTATTGTAAAAAGCCATCCTGTCTTATGACTATCAAAATAATTTTTATCTCTAAATTTTCTTATATCACCAAACATTTCCCCACTTTTTAATTGGTGACCATAAAGAATATTATTAAAAGATGAAAAATCATCATTACATCTAAAATCCATAAAAATTGAACCTGCCTTTGAAGGTTCTTTTAATACATTATGGCTTAAATAAAATAAATTGTCTTTCCCCTTTAAAATAGGATAATCTATATTTGTATTATCAATTCTAATCCACCCAATTACATCTTGATTTTTTTTAATTAATTCTAAAAGCATAGTTTTATCTACTTCTTCACTTTTAGGTCTATATTCTTCTATTGCCTCATCTAATTTCTTAATTTCTATTGATAGTAATTTACCCTCTGCTAGTTTCCATATGCAAAATATGATAATACTTATTATTATAAAAATACACATTGGTTTAACTACCTTATTTAAATACTTCACCTTGCACCTACCTAAAACTAATCATATAATTAAAAAAGTTTATTAATTAGTTTTATTTAAAGAAATATTACCCATATCATTATTAATAGTATCAACTGACCATGGTGGTATTATTCCATTAATAGGTCTTATATATATTGTAATCCACACTTTTTCATCAAAATCTAATTTAAATTCCCCATTATCTATTGTATTCTCTTCACTATTTATCTTTTTCATAGTAATTTTATCAAGAACATAATTAGTTGGAACTATTGGATTTATTTTAAATCTATCTGATAATGCTGTATCAAAGTATAAGGTAGTATAATCTACATCAAGCTTCCCTGATTTTATATACTTATTATAGGAACTTAACCCCTTATCAATAGTTACATATCCATCTCCAATTATTCCAGCATCTAAGTTTTCATCTAATATTACTTGACGAATGTATATTGGAGCCTTATAAGCAATTGCAAATGGACTAAAACTATCTATAGTAAATTTTAATCCCTTATCAGTTTTTTCTGGTACTATTTCATCTATATTTTGAAACTCATCATTATCTGTCCTTTTTACATCTTTAAAATGTAATATCTTAAATGTATAACTCTCGTCTGTTCCACTTGGACATGGATAATAAATAGTTATTTTTTCATTAGTTAACTGTCCATCATCCTTATGAGCTGTTACTATAATATTTCCATCATTATGATCTACTAAATCTAAATATTTTAAAATATAAGACATTCCTTTAGTAAAGCTATGAGTTTCTATTATATTTTTCATTATTTCCTTTTTCTTTGGGTCAAAAATTTGATCCTTCATTAATGAAACCGCTGAAGTATCTTCAATCTTAATTCCTGCTGAATTAAAAAATATAGTTCCATTTGGTACTACAGCTGTTGGATCAATGACATCTCCTGAAATATCATCAACTTGATATTTAGTAAATGTTGTTTTTTCTAAAAAGTTTTGTGGCCTTACTTCTAATATCCCTTCTTCAAAATTAAACCCATAAACTTTTCCACCTTCATCTACAGCTATCGCAGTATGTTTTACTCCATTTACCTCCATAGTTGTTAGTTCAATATCGTAAAATCCTATATTCTCTGAATAAGAATTGGGATCATTATATATTTCTCCTGTATCCTTATCTTTATAATATGCTCTGAATGGATATTCATAAATATAATAATCATGGCTATTTGCTATATGCTCTTCACCATCAAAGTAAAAGGTAAACTTACTTAACTCTTCATCCGTGAAAAATGTTCCATCTCCTTTTTTAAATGAAAAATATGGTCTCGGAAAAGTATCTCCTGAAGCTGAATCTCCACCTTGATAAGCAATCATATCTAATGGTTTAACTGTTATATACTCTTCAATTTTTCCTCCACCAGTAACTACAGGAACAATAAACTCTTCCTTTATTGTTTCTGACACTTCTGGATTAAAATCATTTCCTATATAATAATTTAAAAATGTTCTTCCATTAGCAGGATAATTAGCATAATTTAAAAACCCCTCTTTATCTCTATTTAAAGTGATTTTATACGTTATCTTGTATCTATATCTTGGCAAGTTATCTGGACCTGTAAATTCTTCTGCTACTACACCGCTTCCTAACATACTCCAAGTTAATACACCATCTTTAAAGGATGCCCCTGGAGGAATATCTCCATTAGGGAAACCATTAA
>NZ_JBOFYU010000127.1:0-10945 GCF_051654825.1 Clostridium sp. | reverse complement strand
TATTTCATTACTATAACACCATCTTCTACTGCATAATACTCAAGATTTAAGTCTATTTTAGGATTATTTTCTAAGAATAACTTTCTTCCCTTTCCTAAAATAGTAGGTATTATTCCTATAACATATTCATCTATAATATCAGCTTTGACAAAGTTATCAATTAACCCTCCTCCACCAAATAAGAATACATTTTTACCTTCATCCTTTAATTTCTTTATATTTTCACATATATTACCGCTTATAAAATGATAATTTTCATAATTCTCAATATGTTGTGAAGTAGCTATATATACATCTTTTTCCTTAAAATCCTTATGAAATCCTTGATCATAACATTTCTTACCCATAACTACAACATCAATATCATTTAAAAACTCAGAATAATCCCATTTATTTTCTGTATTTAATGTAGAATTTCCATCTCCAACTATCCAGTCAAATCCTCCATCTTCATCTGCTATATATCCATCTAAGCTTATTGCTAAGTTTAATATTATTTTTCCATTCATATCATTAATTCTCCTTTAACTTGTTATTTATAATATTCTCAAAAACACAGTTTTTATTATTTTTGAACGATACCTTGATACAAGATATATTATAAGTTATAATAACTGACATCCTATGTCATATTAGAAAGGAATTTTATGAAAGCAGACAGATTAATTTCAATACTTATGTTATTGCAAGTACATAAACAGTTAACAGCAAATGATTTGGCTAAAAGGTTGGAGGTCTCAGTTAGAACTATTTATAGAGATGTGGAATCTTTAAGCTCTTTAGGTATACCTATATTTACAGATAGAGGCTCTAACGGAGGAATAAAACTCTTAGGAGACTATCAGACTACACTAACTGGAATAAATAAAGACGAAATCTATTCTTTGTTTATCCCAACAGGAGACAAAATCTTAGAAGATTTGGGCATAAAAAAAGTAAAACATAGCACAATGCTTAAACTTTTAGGTAGTTCCTCCGCTTCTCAATTAAGTGAAATAAAAAATATACAAAATTATATTTACATAGATATGTACTCTTGGGGAGAAAATCCAATAAAGATAGATACAGACATTCTTTCTACTTTACAAACTGGAATATGGAATAGTAAGGTTTTAAATATCGTATATAGAAAGATAAATGAAACTAAAAATGTAATACTAAACCCCCTTGGATTGGTATGTAAAAGAGGTATTTGGTATTTAATAGGTGAGAATAGCGAAATTATTAAAACTTATAAAGTTAGTAATATTGAATCCGCTTTAGTAACTGATGAATCATTTGATAGACCTAGTGATTTTAATTTAGAAAAACACTGGAAGTCTAGTACTAGTAATTTTAAAAACTCTATCCCAAAACATACATTTACATTTAAAGTCAATCCTTCTATTATTAATCATATTAAAGAAAGACAGTTTATCTCCATTAGTAATATTAAAATTGAAGATGATGATGTGTATATGGATATAAAATTCGATGCTATATTTCAAGGATTAGAATTTGCATTTGGATATGGCAAAGATATTGAAATAATATCTCCCACTACTGCAATAGACGATATGAAAAAAATATCATCCGAAATACTCGATCTATATAAATCATGAGCGAAGAGGCGAGCTATATAAGTTGCACCGCCTCTTCGCGGGCCTAATTTATATAAAAAAACAACTTCTACTTAGCAAAATTACAAGCAGGATACACACATACATCACAGTTCATACATAATCCACCATGACCATATCTAGCTATATCCATTTTAGTAAGCTTCTCATTAGCTAAAACTCTAGGTAGCACAACATCAAACACTGTTGTCTTATTGTACATTGCACATCCTGGTATACCCATTATAGGAACATCCCCTAAGTACGCTAGTAAAAACATAGCCCCTGGTAGTATTGGTGAACCATATGTAACCACATCAGCACCACTCATCTTTATAGCTGTAGGTGTAACATCATCAGGGTCTACACTCATACCACCAGTACAGCATATAAGCTCTGCTCCTTGATCTATAAAATCAGCTATAGCCTTTTTTATTACTTCCTTATCATCAGGGCAAATAGTTTGTCCTATTATTTCACAGTTATATTTTTCTACTTTTTCCTTTATTACTGGTCCAAATTTATCCACTATTCTTTTATGGAATATTTCATTTCCTGTAGTTACTATACCTACTTTTTTCTTATTTATTGGAACTACTTTTACAAGTTTGTTGCTTCCTATTACTGTCTTTGCCTCATTTAACTTTTCCTCATTTATTAATAAAGGTATTACTCTAGTTCCTGCTACTTTCATACCTTTTTTAACTTCAAAGTTATTATGTAATGTTGATAGCATAATATCATCTATCATATTTAATTCTAATAATAAGTCTACATCTACTTTTAATAATCCATCTATACTTGCTATAAAATCAATTTTACCTTCTTTTATATCTGAAAATTCTAGATTTTCACCTGCTGTTAAATCCTTTAAGAATAGTGCGGCATCATTTTCATGTACCATTCCTTCACATTGTTCCCATACGTATAGGTTATCTTTACCTAAAGATAGTAATACTTCTATATCTTCTTCTTTTACAACGTGTCCTTTTTTAAAAGCAGTTCCTTTAAACTCCCCTGGTACTATTTTTGTTATGTCATGGCAAAGTACATGACCTAGTGCATCTACAGTTTTTATTTTTTTCATTTTACATACCTCATCATTTTGTCATAGTCTTCTTTTGTGTCAATGTCAAATAACATATCTTCCTCTACATCTACATATTTTATTTTAGTAGATGATTTTATTATTTTTTTACCCTTTTCATCATTTCTAAGTAGCATTAAGTCTTCTTTTTTATTGTATGGAAAAATAACAGGGTTTCCATTTTTCAAGTTGAACCTTGGAATTACTATATAGTCTTTATGTTTTTTAAATGTATCAATAATACTTTCTATATCTTTTTTGTTTATAAATGGTTGATCTCCTACAAAAAACATATAGCCATCACAAGTTTTACTATTTTGTATTCCTAGTTTGATGGATTCACTTTGACCTAATATAGCATTGTTATTTTTCACTGCTTTGAATTTATACTCTCTTGCTAAATCTAATACTTCATCATATTGACTTACTACTATTACTTCCATAAAGTTTATATCTTTAAGTGTTTTAAGTGTATAATCAATAATTATTTTTCCTTTATACTCTAAAAGTAGTTTATTTGTTCCCATCCTTTTAGATAATCCCGAAGCCATTACTATTGCAGTTATCATACTTATCCTCTTTTTATAATACCTTGTTTTATACTTCCATAAACAATATTAATATTTTTATCTATGGTTTTATTCTTATTTTTTATATTCTCAATTAAATCTTTTGCAATATTTTCGTAGTATGTATTTTCTACTTTATTGATAAATAATACGTTTTCACCCATTGCATTTTTAAACATTCCATTATCATTTAATACTATATCACATAGATTATCAAAGTTAATCTTTTCGTTTTTATTTATGTTTGTTATTTTTTTAAGTTCATCTAGTCTATGTATATTAACTTCATTTATATCCATATCATAAGATGTAATATCTAGTATTCCAATTGTTTTTTTAGTGGATGGATATACTACTGGTTCGTTATTGTTCCAGCCTTTTATTTTTTTCATCTTAGAGCCATCCCCCTCTATTAATGACAGATCAAATTTAGGAGTGATTCTATCTAGTTCTTCAAAGTCCATACCTACTATTTTTTCTTCATTATTAATATACTGACCACATACAACTATGCCATTTTTTATAGGTGGTTGTATTTTTGTATTGTCGTCTAATAAATACATAGTATATTTAAATTCATTATCAGGCTTATATATTTTTGTCGTTGTTGTAACTAATACTTTATTATTTATTTGATAGTGTTTTGCTAAGTAGTTTATCAAAGAAGTCTTACCACCAGCACCAACTACAGTTACTATATCATCTTTATTAGTGTCTATTATGTCAAATAAGTTCATATTTTACCTCTTTATGTATTTATTATATAATATCATATTTTTTTGTATATTATAAAGCTTACTTTATGTTTATAGCTAGTTATTTTGGTGTTAATTTTATCTATTGAGGCAATACTAAATAATAAATTTCACTTAAAGGATGTAAACTTTATGATTGTTATATTTCTGTTTTTTATTTTTAACTATTTACTGTTTTATGATCACTTTACCTATAAAAACCTCTTTTCTTTTAATAAAAATACAACTGATAAAATTACAGTTATTATACCTGCTAAGAATGAAGAAGAAAAAATTGGACAACTTCTCAAATCTTTAGTATCAAAGTATATTGATGAGATAATTGTTGTTAATGATTTAAGTGATGATAATACAGAGAATGAGGTCAAAAAATTTAAACACGTTAAACTTATAAATATATCTAATAAACCTAAAGGATATACTGGAAAAAACTATGCTCTTTTACAAGGATATAAACATTCTAAAAATAAAAACTTATTATTTTTAGATGCTGATACTTATATTTCTAATAATATAAATTTTGATAAAATGCTTTTAGACTTTCTTAATAATAATGATAAGGTATACAGTGTCTTGCCTTATTATCAAACTAAAAATTATGTTGAAAAGCTATCTTGTATATTTTGTATTATTGTTTCTATGGCATTTACTAAGTTTAATTTCAATAATAGTTTGCATGGTAGTTGTATCCTTATATCAAAAGATTTGTATGAGAAAATAGGTACTCATTTTGTTATAAAAAATGAAGTTGTAGAGGATATGGCTCTTGCTAATTTGCTTAAACAAAATAATATAAAAATAAAAAGATTTCTAGGAAGAAATATTATATCTTTTAGAATGTATACTAATCTAAATAATATAATCGAAGGTTGGTCTAAAAACATAGCCAAAGGATTTAAACATAATAGTATTAGAAATACTATTGTTATTGTCTTATTTATTTGTTCTATTTTTGCAGTACTTTATCATTGTGTAGAGCTTATATTGTATGGTCAAGTTTTATACTCTATCTTACTTTATACTTTATTATCATTTGTAGTGTATATGTATTCATATCGTATAATTTCTATTAACTTATTTGAATCACTAGGTATTGGATTTTATATAATTTTCTTTTTAGCTATTTTCTTATACTCTACTTATTTAACATTATTAAAGAGAAAAGTTAAGTGGAAAGGAAATGATATCTTTCTAAATAATTAACCCCTATAAATCAAGTCTACTTGTTTTACAGGGGTTATTATTAATTGTATATTAATCCTATTTTTATCTTACCTTCAGCTCTATCTCTTAGGTATAATGAGAATATACCTTCATAAGTATCTTCTCTATTGTCTTGTATATCTGATAATAAATCATTTAACTTAATCATCATAGTTGCTTCATCACAGTAGTTAGCATCTAATTCAACTAATATCATTTCTTTTTTACCAGTTAATTCTTCTTTAAGTTGTACACTTTTTTCTTTTAGTGTCTTAACCATTTCTTCAGTAGTTGTATTTTGATCAAATTCACCATATGAATATCTTATACCCATATCACTAGCTAACGATTCTTTTAAATCTGTTAGGTCTATGTTTATCATACAAAAATCAGATATTGAATCTAACATCATATTTAATAAGTTTAAAACTTCATCTAAGTTTTCGCTGTTTATTTTAAACTCTCTATTTATGTTAACATCATCTTTGTTTTCTTTTATTGCTGAGTCTAATCCTATACATAATACTCTTCTTTCATCTGCCATAAATCCTATAGCATTTACTATTTGAAGAGCTCTTTTGTCTTCGCTATTGTATGTCAAAAATAATATGTCTACTCCATCTAATAACTTTCTTACTTCTTCTTTATCTAAATCTTGATTTGGCTCGATTGTTTCTAAATCCATATTATGTTTAACTTTTTCACTCATTAAGTTTAGGTTTTTTATACCATCATCACCTATACCTATTAATTTTGCAGTTTCTATTTTTTCTATATTTTCCATTTTAACTCCTTACTCGTATACTTATTTAATTTATTTCATAACGTCTTTAAGTTTATTCAAGTATTTTTCTTTAAATCCATTGAATAATGGAACACCTATTATTGTAATTACCACAAATTGTCCAAATCCTACTTGTAACATAGATAAAACTAATGGTAATCCAAAGAATATATTTAACATTGCCCCTATTACTATGGCATTCACTATTGTTGGCCATAATGATGCAATTAATACATATCCTTTTTTATCTTTCATATTTTTCCCTGTAAGATAAACTAAATACACACTAATAAAAGTTGCTACTGTACCAAATATAATGTCTGGTACTCCATATGGTCCTATTACATTAGCTAGAAAACACCCTAATGTTAATGCTACTATATATTCCTTCCCAAGTAAAGGAAGTAATGTCATAACTTCTGCTATTCTAAATTGTATTGGCCCGTAGCTTATAAATCCAAGTGCTAATGTTAATGCTGCGTATAACCCTGCTATTAGTGCTATTACTACTATCTTTTTAGTGTTGTTTCTCATGTTGTTTCTCCTTATATAGTAAATTAAAGCCTTTTAATTTATATAAGTTAATAAATAAAACCGCAGCTTTCGCTACGGTTTATTGCATTCTAAGTATCACATTTTCAATGCTTTTATCACCGTAGTTTTACTTATAGACAGGAGGCTTCCGAACTGTCTTATTAATTTTTACTAAATTATTATATACTATTACTTCAATAAACACAAATTTTTAATATTTTATTTAAGTAACTAAATTTTTAATATTTCATAGAATATCATATAAAAGTCTATATTAGGAGGTTCTATGCCTAAAATAAGAAGTCTAAGTAGGAATTGCTCTATTGATAGTTATTGTAATGATATGGCTAATTCGTATTTAGTATTAGTCTCAATTATTTCGGTACTAATAGCTCAAGAAATTGAAAATGATGAGGACTTAGGTATATTAGCTTCTTTTCTAGTTGCCCTAGGAGAAGAATTAGCCTTAGCCTCTGAGATGAGAATAGCCTGTAAAGAAAGATTTAATGATGAAAACGCAGGAGAAACTTTTGACGTCTTTGATAGAAATATACATAATAACTCTAAAAAAGTAAAAAAAGTTAAGCGTAAGTATATTAGAAAAAATAGCACCTCAAAAAAATAAGACTATGAACATTACTATTCATAGTCTTATTTTTTATTAATATCTTGTTTTTTCACTTTCTTGTGGATTTACATATTTATGTTTTGTGTTCATTGTGCTCTTGCTATATTTTGCTTCTCCTTGAGAAGCTATCTTTGCATTTACTTCTGTGTTGTTTGCTCCGTTTATTCCTAATTCTTTAGCAACTTCCATTTTTTCTTGTTTATATTCTTCCATCTTTTTTGTACTTGGTTGTTTCTTATGAGTCATGATGCCACATCCTTTTGGTTTTATTTCTATTTTATTATTGCACTATTTATTTCTAAAAATTCTCTTTTTTATTTAGTTTTAATTTCCACGTATATCTATTAATTTTTATGACTTTTTTACTATTAGTAAAATTCCCTTGAGTATAATTTATATTCCTTTGGAAATTCTAATTCTGTACAATAATTTTTTTAAAGGAGAATAAATTATGATTTTTCCAACTTCATTTCCAAAGCAACATCAAAATCATCATCCAGGATTTGAGAATGAAATGATACCTAATCCTATATTTGATAGTCCCTTATATAATAAACCAAATGATAAATTAAAGGATAAGGTCGCTATTATTAGTGGTGGTGATAGTGGTATCGGTAGAGCTGTCGCTATTGCATTTGCAAAATCTGGTTGTGATATAAGTATCATATATTATAATGAAGATGAAGATGCTATATTTACAAAGCAAAAGGTTGAAGATGAAGGTAGAAGATGCCTTTTAATTAAGGGTGATATAAAAGATAGTAAGTTTTGTAAAGATGCTGTACAAACTACTTTAAATGAATATAAAAAAGTAAACATACTAGTAAACAATGCTGGGGTTCAATATGTACAAGATAATCTAATTGACATAGATGATGAACAGTTTGATACTACCTTTAAGACTAATGTATATGGAGCATTTTATTTAACTAAAGCTGTACTACCTCATTTAAAATGTGGTGATAGTATAATAAATACAACCTCTGTTGTTGCGTATCATGGACACGAAACATTACTAGACTATTCTATGACTAAAGGTGCATTAACAGCCTTTACTAGGTCCTTATCTATGCAATTAGCAAAGATCGGTATTAGAGTTAATTCAGTGGCTCCAGGTCCTATATGGACGCCATTTATTCCTTCAAGCTTTGATGAGAAAAAAGTTTCAGAGTTTGGTAGTAATACTCCTATGCAAAGGCCTGGTCAACCTGTGGAGTGTGCTGGTGCTTATGTATTTTTAGCTAGTCAAGAAGCATCTTTTATAACTGGACAAACTATACATATAAACGGTGGTGAAATAGTAAACGGATAATAACAATAAAATAACTCAACAAAATAAATTCCATCCGCTAGAATCATATTTTGTTGAGTTATCTCCATACAACTTCTTTATGTATTAATATTAAATTGTTTTAAATCTATATTAAACTTTACTAATATTTCAATAAGGCCTTCATTAACTTCTTCTCTAGAAAAGTTACATTTTTCTAATTCTTCATCTTCTAATAAATTTAAGCTTTCATAAAAATCTACTGCAACTTCTAAGTACTTTATATTTGATGTTTGTAAATTTTTGTACAGAATATTTTCCGCTTCACAAATATTGCCTTCTTGTAATAGCTTTTGTAGTTCTTTGTACAATAAGTCTGTTTCAGATAGTTTCATAACATTTTCTATTTCATACTTTGTTGTAGATTTTTTGAAAAATACTTTTGCTATCATTAAAGTTAAGTTTTCTATTTGGTCTAATAGCCAATCATTTTTTATTGCCATAAGTTGTCACCTCTATAAGTTATTTATTTTATTATACATTTCTTTCGTTATTACATACTCATGTACTTCAATTTCCTTTAAAATTCCATTATGCCTACATTCTCTTTCTTCAAACTTTACATATTCCATATTACATTTTTGCATTACTCTTCCTGATTGATTGTTGCCATCATAATGTAGTGCTGTAATCTTGTCTAGTTTTAAATCTTCAAATCCAAATCTCATTACTTCTTTTACAAGCTCTGTCATTAGCCCAATATTCCAGTATTTTTTATTTAATACATATCCAAGTACAGCTTCATTATCTTTTACTTCATTAAATCCACAAGTACCTATAAATTTATTATTTTCTTTTAATTCTACCCCAAAATCATAAGAATTACCATCCTCATACTTAGGTACAAAATACTTTTCTATTACATCTCTAGTTTGTTCTATACTCTCATGCTTTGGAAATGATAAGTATTTTATTACCTCATCATCACTCGCGTATTCGTACATATCTTTTGCATCTATTTTACTAATTTTTCTTAAAATACATCTTTGTGTTTCTAACTTTGGAAACATCCCCATAATTTATATCCTCCCTTTTTTTATCAAACTAATTAATTATACAAATAAAGTCAGGAATCCTCCTGACTTTACAATATTTTAACTTTTGTATTTAATATAACTACTTTTGTTACTCTCTAATTTTATGTATTGTAAAAGTAAATTTAGAACCTTCATTAACTTTAGACTCTACATATATCTCTTCATCTAAAAGCTTCATTATCTCTGATGCAATAGATAAACCAATACCTGTTCCTATTGATGAATGAGATTTGTCTGCTTTATAAAATCTATCAAAAACAAATGGTATATCATCTTTATCTATTCCTAATCCAGTATCACACACACTTATTTTTATAAAGTCTTCTACTTCTAAAATATTTATACTTACACATCCTTCTATAGGCGTGAATTTAAAAGCATTATCTAATAAAATTATTAGTACTTGTATTATTCTGTTTTTGTTAGTGTATACCGTAGTATTTTTTATATTTTTAGGTGTTATAAATTTAATATCTAAATCATCTGCTTTTATTTCAAATTCTTCTACAACATCCTTTAATATATCATCTATATTTACTACTGACTTTTCAATTGCTATATTTCCTGATTGTAGTCTAGATAGTTCTAGCATATCTTCAATTAATAGTTCTAATCTAACAGATTCCCTTAGTATCATATTATAATATTTCTTTTGGTCTATGTTATTTTTAATAATATCATCATTTAATACTTCACCTATAGCTCTAATAGATGCTACTGGCGTTTTTAGTTCATGAGAAATATTTGCTATATAATCCCTTCTAGTTTGTTCTAATAGTTTAGCTTGTTTTTCATTTTCTGCTAGTTTGTTTGATAGTACATTAAAGGAATTTATTAATTCTCCTATTTCATCATTTCTAGTATTTATTATTTTAGTATTATATTCACCCTGAGACATTTTTATAGTTGCACTCGTCATATCCTCTAGAGGCCTTAGTATTCTTTTTATAAATATGTATAAAGGTATTATTATAGATAATAAAATAAGTACCATACTCACCCCTAATACAATATAAAAACCATTTAATGATGAAGTAAACTCCGGTTCCATTTTTATAAAGAAAACTGTTCCTACTATATCATTATTATTTTTTATAGATTGACCTATAAGTATAACATCTTCATCTATACCATATAATTTCGTAACGCCGTTTATAGAATTACCTTTTAGTACTGCATCTATATATGGTTCTAGGGCACTATTTATTTCTTTTTTAGAATAATTATTAGTGTTATAATTGCTATAAATTAATTTTTTATTTGTATCATAACAATGTATAATAGATGATTTCATTAGATTTTCATCTAAAATATTTTTAACAGCTTCATTGTTTTTACTTATATCTTCAGAGATTTTACTTACTTGCTCTTTTATCTCATTCATATTTACATTCATATAATATTGCTTTATTGTAAAACT
>NZ_JBOFYU010000126.1:0-6075 GCF_051654825.1 Clostridium sp. | reverse complement strand
TGTCTAGCTTCATCTTTACACATTTCGTGAACTGTGTCATGAACTGCATCTAATCCTAATTGCTTAGCTAATGTAGCTAAATCTTTCTTACCTTGGCAAGCTCCGTGCTCTGCGTTTACTCTAGCTTCTAAGTTAGCTTTTGTATCAGCTGCAACTACTTCTCCGATTAATTCAGCAAATTTAGCTGCGTGTTCTGCTTCTTCCCAAGCTATTCTCTTGTAAGCTTCAGCAACTTCTGGGTATCCTTCTCTATCAGCTTGTCTTGACATAGCTAAGTACATTCCTACTTCTGTACATTCTCCCATAAAGTTAGCTTGTAATCCTTCCATAACTCTTGGATCTACATCTTTAGCTGATCCTACTCTGTGCTCATCAGCCCATGCTAAATCTCCTGATTGTTCTATGAATTTATCAGCTCCAACGTGACATACTGGACACTTTTCTGGTGCTGCATCTCCCTCATGAATATATCCACATACTGTACAAACAAATTTCTTCATTATAATATTCCTCCTAAAATTTAATTTAATTTATTTCTTATTCAAAACCAATTTTGTTTTATTGGTTATTTATCTTCTCTACATTAATTATTATATAATAATTATTATTAGTTGTAAACTACTTTTTAGAAATTTTCTTAAAAAATTTTTATTGTTTTTTTGTAACATCTTATTTTAAAAAATAAACTAGTATAACAAACACCATTCATTATATTAGTTTATCTTAATAACTATTCCTATTTTTTTATTCTATTAAATTTAAAATAATACTACTTATTATCATGTAATTAAATTCTGCCCTTATCTTATTTCTTTTCCAAAAGGCATTAATGAAAGCTTGGCCATTTTTAGAGATTGTTTTGCGAATGGAATTCCGACTATTGTAATACATAATAAAAATGCACTTATTAAATTTGCAATACAAAGTTCAAATCCACCAAATATTATCCATATTATATTTAATATTAAACTTCCAGCTCCATCATCTACAGTTCGTACTTCCTTCCCAAAAGGAGCAAACTGTAATTTAGCCATTTTAAAACATTGAATCCCTACAGGAATACCTACAATAGTTAAACACCATAAAAGGCCCGCTCCTATCCATGCAAGAGAATTAAATAATCCTCCAAAAATAATCCATATTATATTTCCTAAACATGACATTAAAATCACCTCATTATTATTTTCATCTAAATATTTTTCAAAAGTTTAGCTCATATATATTAAACTACATTTTATGATACTTTGCTACAAAGATTTCTTATGAAACTCTTACAATTATCTTAAATTTAAATTAATGCTAAAAATTTATTGAAAATAAATAACTACCTTAATAGCTAAACACTTAATTAGTTACTAAGGTAGTTTTAGTTATAGTTTAATATTATAATTGCAATAATGCACAGTTTTCTATTACTTCTATTCCATTTTCATTACAAAACGAAATTATTTCCCCGCTTTCTGCTCCTGGTTGAATTAATATATGCTTTATTCCTAACTCCTTAGCTTCTTTAACATATTCTAAGCCTAAAAAGTTATTTATACATAAATCAATAGCTTCTATTTCATAAGGAACTTCTTTTAAAGACTTATAAACATCAGCTCCACCCTTTGGATGAACCCCTACAACATTATATCCCTTACTTCTAAATTTTTCTAAAATCCTATAAGCATACTTACTTTCATTAGTAACATCTCCAATTACTACCCAGTTTTTTAAACCAATCATATATTGAATACTCATAATTTTTTCCTCCTTAGCTTATATAAACTATTATATTCACTTTTTCATTTGTAAATACTAATTTAGTATAATTTACTCATATATATCCGAAAATTCTATGCTACACTTTTCAACATTATCTTGATGGAAGCTATTAGTGGGTATTTTAAACTTACCTACTTCCTCTTCATTTATAACCTTTGCTGGCAATGTAAATATAAACTTAGTCATTTCTTCTTCTCCACTTTCAGCCCAAATAGTTCCACCATGCATTTCAATTAATGATTTGCATAATGATAATCCTATTCCGCTTCCTTTAGATATCTTTGTTATTTCATTATCTACTTGCGTAAATCTTTCAAATATTACTCCTAACATTTCTCTTGGTATAGGCAATCCATCATTTTGAACTATAACTGTAATCCATTCTTTTTCAACATTTAGATTAACCTCTATTTTTCCATCTTTTTTAGCATACTTTACTGCATTAGATAATAAATTTAACATTACTCTTTCTAGCTTATCAGGATCACATGCTATTATCTTTTCTTCTTCATTAGTATCAAATACTAATTGAATATTTTTACCTTCTATGTAATCAGCAACTGAAATTGTTATTTCTTCAACTATTTCTACAATATTATGATTTTCAAACTCTGGTTCATAATAACCTGTTTCTATCTTTGTCATATCAATCAAATTGTTAACTAGTCTTAATAACCTATATGAATTTTGCTTTATATAGCTCATATATTTATTTATGTCAAATCCATTAAAACCTTTTAAGTTACCAATTGAAATATTAGAATTTATAAGCTGCATAGTTGAAAGAATTATATTTAATGGTGTTTTAAATTCATGAGATATGTTTGCAAAAAACTCATTTTTTATACTTTCTAGTTCTAAAGCTTCTTTATATAGCTTAGTATCTTTTTTAATCCTTCTTTCTTCGGTTATATCCCTTGCTGTAGTTAAATATATTTCTTTATCCTCTAAATATCTAACACTCCACTCTAGCCATTTTGTATCCCCGCTTTTATGCTTACACCTATTTATAATTCTTTTTAACTCTTTTCTTTTTAGCATAAAATCTCTATATTCTATAGCCTTTTTTAAATCCTCTTCAACAATAAAATCTTTCCACTTTGCTGATAAAAGTTCTTCTTCTGACCAACCTAAGGATTCTGTCCATCCTTTATTTACCTTTAAAAATCTTCCCCTTTTATCAAATGTGGCCATTAAATCTACTGAAATATCTAAATAATTTTTCATTTCACTTTCTAATTCAGTTCTTTTTTCAAATTCATACTCTAACTTTTCTGATAGCTTTTTATTTTTTATTAAAATAGCTAATTGATTACATACATCATTAATAAAGTTCTCTGACCTATTAGAGTAGTTATTTAATTCTTTATAAAATACATTTATTACACCTAATACATCATCATTTAAGCATAAACCATAGGTTGAAACATATTTTATTCCTCTTTCTTTCATTTTTCTCTTATTTATTAAATCAGATCTATTTTCTATATTAGCTATTTCTTCAAGTCTTTTTTCAATAACTATCTTATAAAGATCATCTTTATTTACACTAATGCTATCAAATTTGTTTTTTGATTTATCCTCAGAGTCTTCAAATATTCTTAATATAGGTGCTAATTTTTCTTCTCTTTCATCATATGTTAAAATACTTACCTCATCTGCACCAAGACTTTTCATTATATCTCTTTTTAAGGCTGAAATTAATTCATAAAACTCTGTTGTTTCTTTGGGTGAAATAATCTTATTAATACGCTCTAAGATTTTATAATTTTTTAAAATATTGAAATTAACCTTTTTTTCTAGAGGTACATCACTTGTAACTCCTATAGTATATTTAGCATTTATATCTTTATAATATACTGGAGCTTCATATGTTTGAAAGCATAATTCATTTCCACATTCAATATATATCTTATTAAATATATGACGTGACTTATTTTTTAAAAAAGTATTGTCTTTCTTAAAAAAATCTTCACATGCTTCTGCTTTCACAAAATCATCACCGGTACTTCCTATAATCTTGTTATTAGATGAATTTAGTCTTTTTTCATATGCTTTATTTTTATATAAGTATTTTCCCCTTATACTTTTAGTACAAGTTTCATGTGGAATTTTATCTAATAATATTTCAAGGTCTTCCTTATTAGAAGTTTCCCCATCTATAAAAAATCCTGATATAAATACCATATCTTTATTATTCCACTTATCAATAGTTATACTTCCATTAAATCTAAGCTTATTTCTATTTTTATCTAAGAATGTTATAAAAACATCCCTATCAATGTTTTCATTTATATTAAAACTATTTTTAAAATATAAAATATCTGATAAATTATATTTTAATATCTCTTCATAGCTATACTTTATCTTTTCTAAAAAAACTTTATTGCATAATTCTATTTTTCCATCATTATCAATTATTAATATACTTTCTTTTAATCTATTTAGAAAATTATTCATTATTACCCCTATAATTATTGCCTTTTAAATTTATAATAACATAATAAATTATATTATATTTTCTATATTTTAGAAATATATTATCTTACTTTTTTTGCTTTAAATTTAATTTTACTTTTAGTTTTTTATTGAAATATTAAAAACCTCTAGTAAAATTTAGTTTTTCCTAGAGGTTTTTGTCTTAAACTATTGTTTGAAATCCTATTTTTTCAATTCTTTCTACTGCCTTTAATATGCTTTCTCTATGACCGAAGGACGTAAGCCTAAAATACCCTTCTCCATTTTCACCAAATCCTACCCCAGGTGTTCCTATCATGCTACATTCATTTAATAAGTAATCAAAAAACTCCCATGAAGACATATTATTAGGACACTTTAACCATATATATGGTGAGTTATCTCCACCTGAATATTTTATTCCTATACTAGTTAATGCTTCTCCTATAATCTTTGCATTTTCCATATAGTATTCAATATTTTTCCTTGTCTCCATTCTTCCATCTTCTGAAAAAATTGCACTTGCTGCCTTTTGAACTATATATGGTACACCATTAAACTTAGTAGTTTGCCTTCTAAGCCAAAGCTTATTTAGCTTAACTCCGCAAGCTTCTAATTCTAAAGGAACTATTGTATATCCACATCTCATTCCAGTAAAGCCTGCTGTTTTAGAAAATGATCCTACTTCTATTGCACATTTTTTAGCTCCATTTATTTCATAGATGCTATGTGGTATATTATCATCCTTTATAAAGGCTTCATAAGCTACATCAAATAATATTATTGCATTGTTTTTCAAAGCAAAATCTACCCATCTAGTTAATTCATTTCTATTATATGTTGCACCTGTTGGATTATTAGGTGAACATATATAAATTATATCTCCCTTTAAATCTTCACTAGGCATAGGTAAAAAGTTATTTTCATCATTTCCATTTATATAAACTATTTTTCTGCCATCCATAATATTTGTATCAACATATACTGGATATACTGGATCTGGTATTATAACTGTATTATCCTTTGAAAATATATCTAATAAATTTCCTAAATCGCTTTTTGCACCATCACTAATAAACACTTCTTCATTTTCTAAATCAATATTAAACTCCTTATAATAAGAAGCTAGCTTTTCCTTTAAGAAACTATAGCCTTGTTCTGGTCCATATCCTTTAAAGGTTTCCTTATTTCCCATTTCTTCCGTAGCAATATTTATTTCCTTTAATATAGGCTCACATAATGGAAGAACTACATCTCCTATACCTAAGCTTATTACATCCTTATCTGGATTGCTCTCCTTATACTCCTTTACCTTTTTTGCTATAGTTGAAAAAAGATAACTGTCCTTTAAATTAAGATAATTTTCATTTATTTTTACCACGCTTTCTTCCCCCTAAATATCCCCAAGATAATTTCCATCAAATACAAAGGTTGCTGGTCCACTCATATATACTTCGCCAGACTCTTCATATTTTATTTTTAAGTCGCCACCTAAAAGCTTAATAGTAATTTTTTCTCCTTTTTTGCAGTATCCATTTAATACCGCTGCTACCGCTGTTGCACAAGCCCCTGTTCCACAAGCAAAGGTTTCACCACTGCCTCTTTCCCATACTCTCATTCTTATAGTTTTTTCATCTATAATTTCAGCAAACTCAACATTTATTCTATCTGGAAATACTTTATTATTTTCAAACTTAGATCCTAACTCTTCTATTTTTAAATTATTTAATGTATCCATAAATATTACACAATGTGGATTCCCCATTGAAACACAAGTAATATTATAAGAGCTTCCATCTATATTTATTTCTTCATTTACTACTAAATCCTTATTCCATATAACAGGAATAT
>NZ_JBOFYU010000125.1:0-2965 GCF_051654825.1 Clostridium sp. | reverse complement strand
TCTATGAGCTGCAAGAGCATGAAGTAGCATTAGTTAGCGTTACAGAAATGTTTGATACATCAACACCTCAAGGGATGTTGTTCCTACAGATGCTAGGAAGTTTTGCAGAGTTTGAAAGAGCTATCAGTGTGACACGTTGCTATATGAAAAGTATAGCCTAGTTTAGTCACTTTAAACTAAGAACTAATAATCTAAAAAGTCAAATGATAGGGTAACGCCTTGAAGGGCTTTCCATGATACTCCGAATTGCGTTTAGATAGGTATATATCTATTGGTAATAAGCTCGGTGAAGGCGGCTGAGAGTACACCGTAAGGAATTGTAGGATAATAACCTACCTCCACGAAATGTGAACCAGAGGTGGTCAAGTGTATGATAGGTCGGTGGTCTATAAAATATCTATGGTAAGAATAGTATTGTTACACAAAACATACTGACGAAATTCCGAATGTACGGGTCTAGACTCGTAGTATACAGAAATGTATATATCACACATGTGATGTTATTGAGGTAAAGTAAGATTTGACTGTATGAAATACCTTATAGTGTTATAGGCACTATCAAGATAACAGGCCTAAAGGAATTACCTAAGGATATATGAACAGATAGGATTATTGGAACGTGGAAAGCTAGGAATATGGAGACTATACCGTCTATGAAATATTGTATGGTAACATACTTAGTCCTAGTGAGAGTAGGGACACAGTACCAACGAAGTAGTGATAATAAGCTATGGAGGGATAGTCCCAAGTCATTAAATATATTAAAACTTAATTTCAAAATAACCGTTAGGTTCTTGTAAGACTAAAAGAGATGAAATCCAGTAACATAAGGAGATTAATCGACTAATGACAATTAAGACATTGAAGAAACAACAACTCAGAAATAATGAGTATTATGATACACAAAAGATGTTTGATAGTCTTTACCAAAAATCTAAGTATAAGAATAATTATAAATTCTATAATCTAATGAAATTAATCACAGATAAAAATAATATAGAACTTGCTTATAGAAATATAAAAACAAACAAAGGTAGTAAAACAAAAGGTATCAATAGAAAAACCATAGATGATATAGCAAAAATAAATAATGGTAATTATGTAGAATACATTCAAAATAGGCTAAAAGACTACAAACCACATAAGGTCCGTAGAGTAGAAATTCAAAAAGATAATGGAAAAATGAGACCATTAGGAATTCCTACAATAGAAGACAGACTAATACAACAAAGTATTAAACAAGTACTAGAACCTATATGTGAAGCCAAATTCTACAACCATAATTATGGATTTAGACCAAATAGAGGGACACATGATGCAATATCAAGAGCAGTATCACTAGCCAATAGAGGTAAACTAGGCTATGTAGTAGATATAGATATAAAAGGATTCTTTGATAATGTTAACCATGGAAAACTATTAAAACAAATGTGGTCTATGGGAATTCAAGATAAGCAACTACTATGTGTGATAAGCAAGATGCTAAAAGCACCCATTAAAGGGATTGGAGTTCCAACGAAGGGAACACCCCAAGGAGGAATACTATCTCCACTACTATCAAATATAGTATTAAATGAACTAGATTGGTGGATAGCAGGACAATGGGAACACTTTAATAGTGAAATTAAATACACCAAACAATATAACAAGTATAGAGCATTGAAATGTTGTAATTTGAAAGAAATTTACATAGTAAGATATGCTGATGACTTCAAAATATTTTGTAGAAATCATAAAGTAGCTAATAAGGTTTATCATGCAACAAGAACGTGGTTAAAAGAAAGATTAAAACTAGAAATATCTGAGGAAAAATCAAAAATAGTAAACCTCAAAAAGAATTATTCAGAATACTTAGGTATCAAAATGAAGCTACATAAAAAAGGTAAAAGACAAGTTATAAAGTCACATTTAAGTGACAAATCTAAAAGAAAACTGATTCTCAAACTTAAGAATCAAATTAAAAACATTAGAAGACATACAACAGTCGAAAACGTGAATAAATACAACTCCATTGTACTAGGAGCACATAACTATTATAAAATAGCAACCCACGTCAATTTAGACTTTAAAGACATCGCATTTTGTATCAACAAGAGTATAACTAACAGGTTAAAAATAATACGGAGTAAAACAGGTTTAAAATCAAAATGCTATAATAAATTTTATGGAAATTATAATTATAAAAATATTTATATAATGGGAGTTGCACTCTTTCCAATAGCAGGAGTTGCAACTAAGCCACCTATGAACTTTAATCAAAGTATATGTAACTACACAGATGAAGGAAGAGAAAAGATACACAACACACAAATGTGTGCAGATAAAAATACAATTAAGTATTTATTAGAAAATCCAATACCTTCAGAAAGTATAGAATATAACGATAATAGATTATCATTATATTGTGGCCAACTTGGAGTATGTGCAGTAAGCAAAGAACCTCTTGAAATAGGGAATATGGAATGCCATCATATAATACCAAGGAAAAATAATGGTAGCGATAAATATGATAATTTAATACTTCTTAAAACAGAAGTTCATAAACTAATACATACTACTAACAAAGAAACTATTAATAGATATGAAACTAAATTAAACCTTGGAAAAATTGCTTTAAAAAAAGTTGAAATACTTCGTAATGAAATTGTAAATTCTGAAATTAAGAATAGATAAATAATGATGGAACGCCGTATGAGGTGAAAGTCTCACGTACGGTGTGGAGCAGGGGAAAAGATGGAGATAATATCAAAGTCTTACCTATTGCTATTCAATGACAGAACTCGTAATGGAAGAATAGCAAGACTTAATGAAAATAAATGGGTGTGTGGTAAACCATCACTTGGATATAAAGTAAATAAACATGGCCAATTTGAAATAGATGATGATGAAGCTAAAATAGTTAAAGATATATTTAAACTAAGGTCCAAGGGAATTTCATTAGCTAAAATAGGAGCTAAGTATGGAT
>NZ_JBOFYU010000124.1:0-44556 GCF_051654825.1 Clostridium sp. | reverse complement strand
TCCGTTTCTTTCAGTGAATATATAAGGAGCCATCTTAGGGTTCCATCTTCTAGTTTGGTGACCAAAGTGTACACCTGCTTCTAATAATTGTTTCATTGATATTACTGACATTTTGTTACCTCCTGGTTTTTCCTCCACTATCTTTATCGCAAAAAGTTTCCTATTAAAGGCACCATCTTTTCACACAAGATAATGTGTGTATTTATTTACCTAGGTTAGTATAACATAAGGTTATTATCCTAGCAACATTTTTTTATATTTTTTTCTTACTTATTTTTATATTTTTATTTGCAATATTTTAATTTTTTTAAAAATACTTCATTATAATATTGATTTTAAAAACATTTATCTTTTTTATATTATGTATTAATTTATATTAAATCATTATTCAACAAGAATATATTAATCTCATATATATATTGAAAATAAAAAACATATTTTCACAAATATATCCTACTCTTTTTCTCATATTTCAACATGTTTTATTTATTACATTAATAAAACAACTTCTGAACTACTTTTAATTCTAATCAAAATACTCTTTGACGTATTTTTAGTATTATTAAATAACTTAATCATCTTTTAAATTCAAATCTCGTTTTATATAAAAATTATATCTCTCATATTAAATCTATTTTATACGTGCAATTATAACTTGCCCGTAATTTGAACAATTAAATTTTATATAAACTTACTTATAAAATTAAAACAAAAAAAATACACAATATATCCTTATAGAATATATTGTGTACAATTTTACATTTATTTAATCTTTTTTAATTCGTCTAGTAATTTTTCATTTAAAATTTTAATATGAGTTCCCTTCATTCCAAGAGATCTTGACTCAATTACTCCAGCACTTTCAAACTTTCTTAATGCATTTACTATTACACTTCTAGTTATTCCAACTTTATCTGCTATTTTAGATGCAACTAATAATCCTTCACTTCCATCTAATTCGTCAAAAATATGTTCAACAGCTTCTAGTTCTGAATATGATAAAGTTCCTATTGCTAATTGTACCACTGCTTTTTTTCTTGCTTCTTCTTCTATTTCATCTTGTTTAGCTCTTAAAACTTCCATTCCAACTATTGTTGCACTATATTCAGCTATAACTAAATCTTCATCAGTAAACTCTTGTCCAAATCTTGCTAATATAAGAGTTCCTAATCTTTCTCTATTTCCTATTATAGGTACAATTGTAGTGATTTTATCTTCCATCATGCAATCACCTTCACCATCGAAAACACATAATCCTTGATTATTTAAATTTGCAATAGTGTCTTGTACATTTAATAATCTTTCATTATATTCAGTTGGAAATCTTTTTTCACCTATTACATGTTTTCTCATTACATCGCATTCAAAGTTTTTTGAAAATGTATGTCCTAATATTTTTCCTCTTCTACTAGCGACATAAACATTACAAGAAAGAACATCACTTAATAATGAGCATACATCTTCAAACGCAACCGGGTCCGTTCCAGATTTTTGTAAAATTTTATTTAACATTCTTGTTTTATTTAATAATGATGACATATAATCATCCTCCTTGTTCAAACCTATGATAATTATTCTTATTTTTAGAATATTCACAATCAATTTAATTTTCCGAACTATCTGTACTACTTAATAAGTCTAACATAGAGTAAATTTATTTTCAATAAATTTTTTACGATTTTCGACATTTTATTTAACAAGAAGTTTTATTTATATTTTTATTAATTTGTAATTGGTTTCTGTGATTCATTTTCTGATTCTTCTGTCTTAATTTCTATCTTGTTCTTACATTCTGAGTTAGAACATTCTGCATAATTCCCCTTTGTTTTGCTATATTTTAGAAGCATGTAAGCTCCACATTCAGGACACTTTTCTTTTGCCGGTTCATTCCAACTTACAAAATCACATTCTGGATATCCAGAACAACCAAAGAATTTTTTACCCTTTTTGCTCTTTTTAACTACTATCTTTTTCCCACATTTAGGACAAGGAGTATCTATTTCCTCTACTATTGGTTTAGCGTTTTTACATTCTGGATATCCAGGACAAGCCAAGAAGTTTCCATATCGTCCATGTTTAATTACCATCATCTTTCCACATTTATCACAAGGAACATCACTAACCTTATCTTCTATAACCACTTTAGATATTTCTTTTTCTGCTTTTTCAATAGCAATCTGTAATGGCTTAAAGAATTCACCGACTACTCCTCTCCATTCTTCACTACCTTCTTCAATATGGTCTAAATTTCTTTCCATATCAGCAGTAAAGTCAACATCTACAATTTGTTTGAAGTATTCACTAACAATATTATTCACAATAAACCCAAGTTCTGTAGGTATTAGATTTTTCTTTTCTCTGTTAACATAATCCCTACTTAATAATGTTGAAATAGTCGGAACATAAGTACTTGGTCTTCCTATTCCCTTTTCTTCAAGCAATTTTACAAAAGAAGCTTCTGTATATCTAGCTGGTGGCTGAGTGAAATGTTGACTTCCTTCTATAGAAGCTGGTTCTAATATTTCATTTTCTTCTATCTTAGGTAAAGTAACATCTTCCGCATCCTCTTCCGTTGCATACTCATATAATTTCATAAATCCATCAAATTCTATAGTCGAACCACTTGCTCTTAACTTATAATCACCATTAAGTATTTCTATGCTATTAGTATTTAGCTCACATGATTCCATTTGACTAGCTACGAACCTCTTCCAAATTAATGAATATAATTTATATTGTTCTGGAGTTAATGAACCTTTTGCAACTTCTGGAGTTATTTCTACGACCGATGGCCTTATTGCTTCATGGGCATCTTGAATATTTTTCTTACCTTTATATACTCTAGGAGTAGATGGTATATATTTATCTCCATAGTTATCTTTTATAAATTCTAATGCCTTTCCTTGAGCTTCATCGGAAATTCTTACAGAGTCAGTTCTCATATAAGTAATTAACCCTACAGTTCCATGTCCTTTAACTTCCACACCTTCATAAAGTGCTTGAGCAATAGACATTGTTCTTTTAGTCATAAAGTTAAGCTTTTTAGATGCATCTTGTTGAAGAGTACTTGTTGTAAAAGGTGCTAAAGGCTTTCTAGTTTTTTTACCTTTTTTAACCTTAGAGACTCTAAATTCTCCTTTTTCTAAATCATCTATTATTTTATCAGCTTCTTCTTTTGATGTTAATTCGACTTTTTTTCCTTTGTAAGTCGATAATTTTATGTCAAATTTTTTTCTTTCTTTTTTTATTTTACAGTCTACAGTCCAATATTCTTTTGGAATAAAAGCTTTAACTTCAAGCTCCTTATCACAAATTAACTTTAATGCCGCTGATTGTACTCTACCTGCACTTAATCCCCACTTTACATTTTTCCATAAAATAGGACTTATTTCATATCCAACTAATCTGTCTAAAATTCTTCTAGCTTGTTGAGCATCAACTAAATTTTGATTTATAGTTCTTGCTTCCTTTATAGAAGATTTTACTGCTGTTTTAGTTATTTCATTAAAAACAATTCTACAATTATCATCTTCAGCTATTTTTAAAATATTAGCTAAATGCCATGATATTGCTTCGCCTTCACGATCGGGGTCGGTTGCAAGATATATTTTATCAGCTTTTTTTGCTGCTTTTTTTAACTTATCTAATAATTCACCTTTACCTCTAATTGTTATGTATTTAGGATTAAAATTATCTTCTATATCTACTCCTAATTTACTTTTAGGCAAGTCTCTTACATGCCCCATTGATGCTTCTACAATATAGTTTTTCCCTAGATACTTCCCAATAGTTTTAGCTTTAGCCGGTGACTCGACTATTACAAGTTTTTGTCCCATATATAAAACTCCAGCTTTTATTCTGGAGTCTACACCCCCTTAAATTCATGATAATTTCGCATAATAATTGCCTGATAGGCAAATAATCTCATTTCTATTTTGCATTTCAAATAATAACTCAAACAATACCTGTCTGTCAACATTTACACTTTTTATAATATCATCTAAATGAATTGGTTCCCTACTAATTAGGTTTAACAACAACACTTTATTTGAATTAATTCCCTTATTTTTTTTATATATTTTATTTAAATTAAAGTAAAACGTCAAATCTTCAAGTTCCGTAAAAACTTCTGCACCATCTTTAATAAGTTTATTACATCCAATGCTATATCTTTGAATTACAGAACCAGGTACTGCCATTATCTTTTTCCCTTGATCTAAAGCGTATGAAACTGTAATTAATGATCCACTTTTCAAAGATGCCTCTGAAACTATCACCCCTTCACTAATTCCACTAATAATTCTATTTCTCCTTGGAAAATTATAAGCAAATGGTGCTGTGTCAGGCATAAACTCTGATATTAAAAGACCGTTTTTTATAATTTCCCTATATAAATTTGCATTTATTTTTGGATAAACAATATTTATACCACACCCTAGTACCCCTATAGTTTTTCCACCTTCTTCTAATGCTATCTTATGAGAAACTGAATCTATACCACTTGCGACTCCACTTATTACTACAATATCACTTTCACACAATTCCTTTGTAATCACTTTAGTTACTTCTCTTCCATAATTAGTGCAATTTCTAGATCCCACTATTCCAATAGCTCTTTTATGTATTAAGCTTAAATCCCCTTTATAAAAAAGTACATACGGTGGTTCCTCTATTTTTGTTAAGCTTTCTGGATACTCACTAGAATTTAAAGTAATATATTTTATTCCTTCTCTTTGTAGGTATTTTTCAAAAATAATTATCTCATCATTTGAAATACTTTTAATCTCTTCTTTTTCCTTTATCGACAACATAAATCCATTCTTTATATCATCAATATTATTATATATACTTTTTTCATTCTTATACTTTTGTAATAAATAAACTTTACTTTTATTGCTGATTTTCAACATAATATACCATAAAATAAAATTTTTCATATTTTTTTACTCCTTATATTATTTCTCCATTAACATTTTTTCTATATCCAATAGCTTCAAAAACGTGATGCCCTTGAACTTCTTTAGATTGGTCTAAATCAGCAATAGTTCTAGCCACTTTAATTATCTTATTATATCCCCTCATAGAAAGGTTAAATTTATTATAATATACTTCTAGCATCTTTATACTACCCTTAGTTATATTAAATAAATCACTAATGTTATTTCCATTTACTTCTGAGTTATAACTATAATCTACATTCTTGTATCTCTCCTTTTGTATTAATCTTGCATTTAAAACTCTTTCTCTCATAACCTTGGAATTAACACCATTTTCCCTTTTACCAATATCATCGTATTGTAGTCTTGGAACAAAATTCAATAAATCAATTCTATCTAACAAAGCTCTAGATAGTTTATTTAAATATTTTCGCCTTTCTGCTTCTGTACAAATACAATTATCCTCTTCAAAATTACCTACATACAATCCACATGGACAAGGATTAAATGATCCTACTAATAAGAAATTCGATGGTAATTTATAATTACCTTTAAGTCTGTTAATATTTATTACTTTTTCTTCCAAAGGTTCCCTTAATATTTCTAAAACATCTCTTTTAAATTCTAGTATTTCATCTAAAAATAATATTCCATTGTGAGCTAATGTTATTTCTCCTGCCGCAACCTCTTTTCCCCCTCCAGCTAAAGCTGTTTTGGTAATTGTGTGATGTGGCGTCCTAAATGGCCTTGTTACTCCAGTTGAATTTTTAAACAAACCAGAAATACTATATATTTTTGCAATTTCCTTTTTCTCTTCATCCGTTAATGGTGGTAATATTGAAGGTAACGCCTTTGCAAGCATAGTTTTCCCTGCTCCTGGCGAACCGTATAATAGTATGTTATGTCTACCTGCTGCTGCAATTTCCATAGCCCTTTTTGAAGTAGTTTGACCTACTATTTCTCCATAATCTAAAAATTCACTATATGAATCATATACCAAATCTTCTTCTTCATTTGCATAAGGAAGTAAATCATTATTATTTATAAATGATATAACTTGCTTTAAGGTTTTAAATGGGTAGAAATTACCTAAATTAAAACATCTAATTTCTGTCAAATTTTCAAAAGGAAAAATAAAATTTATTTTTTTCTCTTTATCACCCTCAAATATAATAGGCAACGCTCCTTTAACTGCCTTCAATTCTCCTCCTAGAGATAGTTCTCCAAATACAACAAAATCTTTTAAATCCTTTGCCTTAACTTGATTAGATGCCATTAATATCCCTATTGCAATTGGTAAATCAAGTAATGATCCAATTTTCCTTCTATCTGCTGGAGCCAAATTAACAGTGATTCTTCCTAAAGGAAACTCATAACCACTATTTATTATTGCCGATCTAACTCTTTCTTTAGCTTCTCTTACTGAAGCATCTGCAAGGCCAACTATTGAAAAACTTGGTAAGCCTTTAATTATATCTACTTCTACATTTACTAAAATTCCGTCTAATCCATTATGGGTCGCACTTATTATTTCTATTGACATATAAATCACCCCTTAAGATTATTGACAAATATAAATATATAATAATCACTTTTTATAAAAATCCTTTTATTTATAATTAATTATGTCAATATTTATAATAAAGTTTATTTTTTATAAAGGAGTTTATTATGAAAGGTTTTAATAAGGATATTGGTAATTATGGTGAAACATTAGCTTTTAATTATTTAAGAAAAAATGGGTATTATATTTTAAAGAGAAATTTCAGAAATAGATTTGGCGAGATAGATTTGATTTGCAAAAAGAATGATATTATTATTTTTGTGGAAGTAAAAAGTAGGTATAGTTCTCTATATGGTACACCATTAGAGTCTATTACCTACTCAAAACAAAAACAAATAATTAATTTATGTAATTTTTACATTACCTTAAATAAACTTTATCAATATAACTGTCAATTTGACGTAATTGAAGTATTTCTAAATAAAGACAATAATTTATTTTTAATAAATCATATTCAAGATGCTTTTAGAGTATCTTAATTATAATATATTTCTTAAAAAAGATAATCTATGTATATCGCAAGGACCTACTGTTTTTAATCCTTCTATATGCTTATTAGTTCCATACCCTGCATTTTCCTCAAAAGCATAATCTGGATATTTTTTAGCATATTCCTTCATTAGTTTATCTCTATATACTTTAGCAACTATTGATGCCGCTGCTATTGCTGCAGACTTAGTATCACCTTTTATAACTGACTTATTTTCAATTCTAATATTTTTCACTAAATACCCATCTGAAAGTATTAAATCAGGAGTAATTCCTAGTGATGTACATGATTTAATGAAAATTTCATTATTGCAAAAAGCTATTCCCTTTGAATCAATCTCTTCACTTGAACACTCTGCAATGTGATAGGCTATAGCTTTTCTCTTTATTATTTCTGCTAATTCTTCTCTTTTTTTCTCTGATATTTTCTTCGAATCATTTAACCCTAAAATTAAATCATCATCTAAAACATCTCTATCAAGAATAACAGCACAAGCTACTATTGGTCCTGCTAAAGGTCCCCTTCCTACTTCATCTACTCCTGCTACATATTTATAATCTCCAAATGATTCATCAAAAGTATACATAGCCCTTACTCTTAAAATCTCTTTTTCCAACTTTTCCTTTTCTTTAAAAAGTTTACTTCCTAATGAAGAAACATTTTTTCTAGAATCAGAATTTAACTTTTCAATAACTTGAGGTAATTCATTAGATTTAAAATAATCTTTAACTATTATTTTATCTACTTTTTCTTTTATATCCTTATAGCTTAGAGTTTTTAAATCTATATCTAAAATAGACATTACTCTTCACCTTCTACAGTTTCATCCTCAAAAACATCATCTGGTCTTTCTAATGCTATATTTCCAATTTTTCCGCCTCTAAATTCATCTAATAAAATAACAGCTATTCTATTGTAATCAATTTCTCCACCTTTTACTAAACAGCCTCTTTTTCTTGCTATTGCATTTAAAGTTTCAAGTGGATCTTCGCTTATTTCTGTTATCTTATATCTCTCCATTAGCTTTTCACCATAATGACCTTGTAGTCTTTTAATTAGATTAAAAGCTAACTCTTCTATATCCATTATTTCATCCTTTATAGCTCCTGTAAATGCAAGACTTAATGCAGTGTTCTCATCTTCAAACTTTGGCCATAAAACTCCTGGAGTGTCCATCATCTCTATATCCATTTTAGTTTTAATCCATTGCTTACTCTTAGTAACACCAGGTCTATCCCCCGTCTTAGCAATATTATTTCTTGCCATCTTATTTATAAATGTTGATTTACCAACGTTAGGTATTCCTACAACCATTACTCTTATAGGAATCTTTACAAGACCTTTTGACTTTAATCTATCATGCTTTTCTTTTAATAAAGTCTCTAATGTCGGTCTTATTTGATTTAACCCCTTACCCGTTAAGCAATTTACTTCAATTACTTTTACTATATCCTCAGTTAAGTGATTAACCCAAGTTTTCATCACTCTTCCATCTATTAAATCACTTTTGTTTAATAAGATTATTCTTGGCTTTCCAGCACAAAGTTTGTCTATATCAGGGTTTGCAGAACTTCTAGGTATTCTTGCATCTCTAATTTCTATAACAGCATCTACTAACTTTAAGTTTTCTTTTATTTCCCTTTGTGTTTTTTTCATATGACCAGGGAACCAGTTTATTGCAGCCATTAATATTCCTCCTTTTAATCTATATGTAAATTTATTTTAATATTCATAGCTTATATTATATCCACTTTTTATACTATATATATAAATAATTCTTTTATCATTAATATAAAAATGTATTTTTATTTATTTTAATTTTCTAATACATAAAGAAAAAGGGACTTAAAAAAGCCCCTTAATATCAAGTAGATATATACTATCTAGTCTTTAATTCTTTAACCTTTGCAGCCTTACCAACTCTATCTCTTAAGTAGAATAACTTAGCTCTTCTTACTTTACCTCTTCTAGTTATTTCCATCTTTTCGATGATTGGTGAGTTAACTGGGAATGTTCTTTCTACTCCAGTTCCTAAAGCAACTCTTCTTACAGTGAAAGTTTCTCTTAATCCACCGTTTTGTTTCTTTATAACTGTTCCTTCGAACATTTGAACTCTTTCTCTGTTACCTTCTTTAATTTTCACGTAAACTTTAACAGTATCTCCTACGTGGAAGTTTGGAAGATCTTTTCTAATTTGTTCTGCTTCAATAGCTCTTAATATTTCGTTCATTGTGTAAGTCCCTCCTTGAATAATAAATTTTGACGTTCTTAACAAATCTTCTTTGACAGAGGACCGCCCGTACTAACACAAAAATTATTCTAACATAACTTATATTATAATGCAAGTTATCTTACTTTTTTTCTTTTAACAATTTTATATCCTCTTTTGTTAAATTTATCTTTTTAAACAAATCATTTCTTCTTTCCTTAGTAATTACTAAGGATTGTAGCCTTCTCCATTTACGGATATTTTCATGATGTCCAGATAAAAGTACATCTGGTACTCTTTCTCCTTCAAAAACCTCAGGTCTTGTATACTGAGGGTATTCTAATAATCCATCAGAAAATGATTCATCCATATGACTTTCTTCCTTACCTAGTACCCCTGGAACTAATCTAAGTATAGAATCAATTATAGGAATAGCAGCCATCTCTCCACCTGTTAAAATGAAGTCACCTAAAGATATTTCCATATCTATATGCTTATATACTCTATGGTCTATTCCTTCATAATGACCACAAATAAAAGTAACCTCTTCTTCTCTAGAAAGCTTACTTGCTAACTTTTGATTAAATTTTACCCCTCTAGGACCTAAGAAGATAACCTTACCCTTACTAGTTTCCTTGCATGACTTAATTGCATCTACTAGTGGTTGTGGCGTCATAACCATTCCAGCTCCACCACCATATGGATAATCGTCAACCTTTTTATGCTTATTCAATGTAAAATCTCTTATATTTATAGCCTTTACGTCTATAAGATTCTTTTCCTTTGCCTTTCCCATTATGCTATGATTAAAAATATCAAACATTTCAGGAAATAAGGTAAGAATATTAATCTTCATCTTGCCATTCTCCTACTGGTTTAATTGTTATCTTTCTATTTTCCATATCAATATCAAGAACAATCTCTAACAATACTGGTATTAGCAATTCTTTAGGCTCTCTTATCCAATAAACATCATTATTTTTAGTTTGAAGAACTTCATATATTTTACCTAAGTTTTTTCCTTCAGTATCTACAACTTCACAGCCTATTAAATCTGCAATAAAGTAGCAATCTTCCTCAAGCTCAACTGCATCTTCTCTATGTATTTCCATATATTTATTTTTATATCTTTCTGCTTCTTCTATAGAATCTACACCTTCTATTTTAACTATTACTCTATCCTTTTGGAATTTACATCCTAATATCTTTCTTTCAACTCCATCAATTAAGACAAACTCTAATTCTTTATATCTTTTAGGATCATCTGTTAGTGGAATTACTTTCATTTCACCTTTTAAACCATGAGTGTTTACTATTTTTCCTACTTTTAAAACATCTACCATTTTTTCACCTCATAATGTAATTCATCTATATTTATCAACTAAAATATATTTAGTTGCTATTAACTTTATATATGTGTAAAAAGAGTTAGGAATATCCTAACTCTTTACATCAATAATTTCTACTACTACTTTTTTATCTACTTTAACTGCTGCTGCTTTGATAACAGTTCTAATTGCCTTAGCAATTCTTCCCTGTTTACCAATGACTTTTCCCATATCCGCAGGAGCAACCTTTAGTTCCAGAATAATTGATTGCTCTCCATGAATTTCATTTACATAAACTTCGTTTGGATTATCCACAAGGGATTTCGCTATAGTTTCAATTAATTCCTTCATAAACAACTGTAATTATGTAAAACTACAGAGTTCACCTCCTAAAAATTACTTGTTTAATCCTGCTTGAACAAAAAGTCTCTTAACTACATCTGTAGGTTGAGCACCGTTTTGTACCCATTTAGTAGCTTTTTCTTCATTGATTTTGATTTCAGCTGGTTCTGTTAATGGGTTGTAGTAACCTATTTCTTCGATGAATCTACCATCTCTTGGTGATCTTGAATCTGCAACTACTACTCTGTAGAAAGGAGATTTCTTTGATCCCATTCTTCTTAATCTAATCTTTACTGCCATGTTAATTTCACCTCCTTTAAAGGATAAGTTAATTTATATTAACTCATAAAAGGTAATTTCCCTAAGAATCCTTTTTTAGACTTCTTTTGTAATGATTTTACTTGTTTCATTTGCTTTCTCATCATATCAAAGCCTTTAATGAGTTTGTTAACTTCTTGTAATGACGTTCCTGACCCTTTAGCTATTCTCTTCTTTCTTGAAGATGAACCAGATAATAACTTTGGATTTTTTCTTTCCTTTGGAGTCATTGAATATATAATAGATTTAGTTCTACCCAGTTGCTTTTCACCAGCATCAAAGTCTATATCCTTTAATTCTTTAGGCATACCAGGCATCATTTCCATTATTTTGCTAAGAGAACCTAGCTTTTTCATTTGCTCCATAGCACTTAAATAATCATCAAAGTTAAAGTCATTTTCTAACATCTTTGCACTTAACTCTTGAGTTTCTTTTTCATCAAAAGCTTCTTGTGCTTTTTCTATTAATGAAAGTACATCTCCCATTCCTAGAATTCTTGAAGACATTCTATCTGGATAGAATACTTCAAAATCATTCATTTTTTCTCCTACCCCAATAAACTTAATTGGCTTTTCAGTCATATGTCTAATGGATAGTGCAGCTCCACCTCTAGTATCACCGTCTAGCTTTGTTAAAACTACACCTGTAACATCTAATGAATTATTAAAGGTTTCTGCTACATTTACTGCATCTTGCCCCGTCATTGAATCAACTACAAGTAATATTTCTTGTGGCTTAACAGCCTCTTTTACATCTTGTAATTCTCCCATTAAGGCTTCATCTATATGAAGTCTACCTGCAGTATCTATAATTATTACATTATTACCATTTTCTCTTGCATGATTAATACCTGCTTTTGCTATATCCACAGGATTTACTTTATCACCCATTTGGAATACTGGAATATCAATTTGCTTACCAACAACTTCTAATTGTTTTATTGCTGCTGGTCTATATATATCACAAGCCACTAATAACGGCTTTTTATTTTGCTTTCTTAATTGAAGTGCTAGCTTACCACTCATTGTAGTTTTACCAGCCCCTTGTAGCCCTACCATCATAATAATTGTAGGTCCTACAGAAGAAAAGTTTATTTTACTTTCACTTCCACCCATAAGTTCAGTTAATTCGTCGTTAACGATTTTTATTACTTGCTGAGCTGGTGTTAAGCTTTCTAAAACATCACTACCAACACATTTTTCACTAACTCGTGAAATGAAGCTCTTAACTACTTTAAAGTTAACGTCTGCTTCTAATAATGCAAGCTTTACTTCCCTCATAGCTTCCTTTATATCTTTTTCAGTTAGCCTTCCTTTACCCTTAAGTTTTTTGAAAGCTTCTTGTAACTTATCTGCTAAACCTTCAAAAGCCATGTTAACCCTCCTATGATTACAAATCTTCTAATATGTTTTTATAAGAGTTATAGTCCTCTTCAGATAAAGAATACTTACTCTTTATATCACATAAAAGATCTTTAAGAATTTTTTCTTTTTCTAAACTTCTTTTAAGCAAGTTAAGCTTACTTTCATAGGATAGAAATTGTTTATAGCATCTCTTTATCAGATCGTGGATTGCTTGGCGGCTTGTGTTATTTAATTCTGCAATTTCGCCTAAAGAAAAATCCTCATTATAATAAAGTTGCATAATGTTATGTTGTTTTTCTGTTAACAAGGCACCGTAGAGATCCATCAAAATTGAAATCTCAACTCTATCTTCCATAAATATCACCTTACCCACAACATAGATTTTATCAAAACAATTTATACCTGTCAAGTATTTTTACTTAACACTTAAAATTTTATTTTATTTTGTCGAAATCTGCTTAAGGTCACAGTTTTTTTAAGGTTCATTCAAAGTCTACAACCTATTTTAATCTTTACCTTAATATAATTTCAACAAGTAATATTTTACTTTATTAATTTATATTGCTTTTTTTATAATTTATCTATACTTAATTTTTAGAATAATGCTTCAGCAAAGCTTGCAGCATCAAATTCTTGAAGGTCATCTATCCCTTCTCCAACCCCTATATATCTTACAGGAATCTTTAATGTATTTTTAATAGAAATAACTACTCCACCTTTTGCTGTTCCATCAAGCTTAGTAAGAATTATACCATCTATAGGACACACTTCCATAAACTGCTTTGCTTGTATTACAGCATTTTGTCCTGTTGTAGCATCTAAAACTAATAATGTTTCTTTAGAAGCCTCTCCATATTCTTTATCTATTATTCTTCCTATTTTCCCTAGTTCATCCATAAGATTTTTCTTATTATGAAGTCTTCCTGCAGTATCACATATTAATAAATCTGCCTTTCTTGCCTTTGCTGCTGTTACTGCATCAAAAACTACTGCCGCTGGATCTGAACCTTCTTGATGTTTTACTATATCTACTCCAGCTCTTTCACTCCATACTACAAGCTGATCTATTGCTGCCGCTCTAAATGTATCTGCTGCTGCTAATAAAACCTTTCTTCCTTCAGCCTTATTTTTAGCAGCTAATTTTCCTATAGATGTAGTTTTACCTACTCCATTAACTCCAATAACTAACATAATGTCCTTAGGCTCATTTGTTACTGCTTCTTCTGTTCCTTCTACAAGCATTTCTTTTATAACAGATTTTAAAGCTGGGTAAACTTCACTTGTATCATTTATTTTTTCTTTTCTTATTTTAGCCTTTAATCTATCTATTATTTCCATAGTAGTATCCATACCTATATCTGACATTATAAGTATTTCCTCTAACTCTTCATATAAATCCTCATCAATAGTTATAGCTAACTTTAAGGTTTCATTAATTTTATCTGTTAGTGCATCTCTTGTTTTTGTTAACCCTGATTTTAAATTATCGAAAAATTTTCCAAACATTATTTTTTTCCTCCTAATTGTTTTTTGTTAAATCAACTGAAACTACTTTAGATATTCCTTTTTCCTCCATAGTTACTCCATACATTACATCACTTGCTTCCATAGTTCCCTTTCTATGAGTGATTACTATAAACTGTATGTTTTCTGAGAACTTCTTTAAAAACTCTGCATATCTATAAACATTAGCATCATCTAGTGCTGCCTCTATTTCATCCAAAATACAAAACGGTGTAGGTTTCATTTTTAATATACCAAATAATAAAGCTATTGCTGAAAGCACCTTTTCTCCACCTGACATAAGATTTATATTTTGAAGTTTCTTACCTGGCGGCTGAACTTGTATATCTATATTAGCTGTTAATTCATCACCCTCTGATAAAATAAGTTCAGCATTTCCACCTTTAAATAACTCCTTAAAGGTTTCATTAAAGTTCTCATTTAGTATTTTAAAGTTTTCTATAAATAATTTTTGCATCTTACTTGTCATTTCAGTTATTACACTCATAAGTTCAGCTTTTGCTTTATTTAAATCTTCTTCTTGCGTAGACATGAATTCATATTTTTCACATACTTCTTCATATTCTACTATAGAGGCTAAATTTACTGTACCTAAAGCTGTAATTCTTGACTTTAATTTAAATATCTCATCTTTTATTTTAGATATACTTTCAATTTCTATTGAAATTTCAATTGCTTCAGCTAAAGTTAAGTTTAATTCTTCATTTAACTTCTTATAATATCCTTCAACTTCACTTTCTGATTTAGCCCTTTGAATTTCCCTTTTATTAAGTTCCATTTCTGCTAATCTTATTATTTCAACAAGCTCATTTGTTAATCCTTCTCTGATTTTAAGCTTATCCTTTAATGAAATTCTTTTAACTTCATCTGTTTTAAATATTTGCTCTAGCTTAAGTATTCTCTCTTCCTTTTGTGATATTAAATTTTCTTTTTCTTTTATTTGATTTTCTAAATAAATAATATTTTCGCTTTTTTCACTACTTTCCTCTTTTAGCATATTTATTTTTTCTTCTTTTTCTAATATATCCTTAGCTTTTCTTTTAATATCAGAATGCTTGCTTTGAAGAATTTCATCTAAGCTTGCCTTATTTATTTTTATTTTTACTATATGTTCCTTTAACTCTTCAATAGATTTCTTTTCAGATTCTAAATATCTACTAATTTCACTAATCCTATTTTTATTCTGCTGATTTTTTTCTTCTATTGAAGTTAAAATATTTTTTTTATTTATTAACTCTTCTTTATATTTCTTTAACACATCTCTATTATAAACCAATTGGCTTCTAGAAACATCTAAAGAATTTCTTAGTTTTTGCCCTTCACTTTCTAAAGCTCTAACTTCACTTTCAAATTTAGTAATATCAATATTTTTACTATGAATATCATCACTTTTATTTAAGTTTTCTTCATCTAGTATCTTAATATCCTTTTTTAAATTTTCTAAGTTTAAAACTTCTTCTTTATAATCGTTTTTCTTTTTATTTATAGAAACTTCTAATTCTTGAAGCTCTCTTCTTCTCCCCAAAATACTTGAATTATTCTTTTTGTAAAAGCTTCCCCCTGTTAATGCTCCTCCAGGACTTATAACTTCTCCATCAATTGTAACTATTCTAAGCTTATAATTTCCAAGCTTAGATATTTTTAACGCAGCATCCATATCCCTTGCTATTATAGTCTTACCTAATGAATAATCCATAATATTTTTTAAAACCTCTGGATACTTAATTAAATCTGATGCAATACCTAAAAACCCATCTACATTTTGTATTTCTTTTTGAAGATTAACTCTATTGCCCTTAATTATATTTAAAGGTAAAAATGTTGCTCTACCTAAATTATTTTGTTTTAAATACTGAATTAAAAACTTTGCAATATTTTCATCCTTAGTGATTATATTAGAGATAGCTCCACCTAATGCAATTTCTATAGCTGTTTCATATCTTTTTTCTACTGTAAAGGTTTCTCCTAATACTTTAGTTCCATTAGCATCCTTTATAGCACCTTTTTCAATTCTCTCCATCAGCCTTTTAACAGACATTTGATACCCTTCATAACTTTTTTCTAAGTCATTTAATGTAGTCAGTTTACCTTCTAGGGTATTTATTTCTCTAGTTATTTGCTTTACTATATTTTCTTTCTTAAATGCACTACTATTTAAAGATGAAATTTCTCTTTTATTTTCTGCTATTTCTTTTTTAATTTCTTCTCTATATTTTTTAGTTTCTGAAATCTTATTGTTTAAACCAGTTATAGTACCTAAATTAATACTAATATTACCTTCAATAGTTTCAATATTGCTTTGTCCTGTCTTTTCAAGTTCTTCTTTACTCAATATATCCTTATTTAATACAGCAATATTATTTTTTATTTCTGATGACTTTCTTAGTAATTCAAATTCATCATCCTTTAACTTTACTAATTCTTCTTCTAAGTCCTTAATTTCATCTGTTAATCCTTTAACTTTTTTCTCTAAATCCCTTAATTCTTCCTCTTTTCCACTTTGATCTTTAGTCTTTTTTTCAAGTTCTTCTTCTATAACAGACTTTTCATTTGTTAAAACATTAACTTCATTTTCTAATACACTGATTTCTTCAGTGTTCTTTTTTATAATTCCTCTTATATTATTTATTCTTTCTTTAAAAATTTGAATATCATTTTTACTTTTAACAACTTCTTCTTTGCTACCATAATATTCTCTTTTTTCTTCCTCATTTTTCTTTTCTAATTCTTCAATGCTTTTTTCTAAATCTTTAATAATACTCTTATCTTTATCTAACTTATTTCTTTTTTCATTAATTTCATTTTTTCTATTTTGTATATCAATATTTAATTCTTTTATTTCTTCTTCTATTTTACTTATATAGTTAACTAATATAGATACTTCTTTTATTTTTAATTCTTCAGCTAATGTTCTATACTCTAAAGCCTTTTCTCTCTCTTCCTTTAAAGGTCCTATTCTTTCTTCATATGTAGCAATAATATCTCTAATTCTAACTAAATTATTTTCTGTATTAGAAAGTTTTTTTTCAGCTTCTTCTTTTCTTGACTTAAACTTTACAATACCAGCTGCTTCCTCTAATAAGTTTCTTCTTTCCTCAGGTTTACCACTTAATATTGCTTCAATCTTTCCCTGACCTATTAAAGAATATCCTTCCTTACCTATTCCAGTATCCATAAATAAATTGTTTATATCTTTTAATCTACACTTTTGATTATTTATTAAATATTCCGTTTCTCCAGATCTAAAAATTCTTCTAGTAATTGTTACTTCAGAATAATCAGTATCTAATTGGTTATTAGTATTATCTAGGGTTAATGATACTTGTGCAAGCCCTACTGGTTTTCTAAATTGAGTTCCAGCAAAAATTACATCATCCATTTTCCCCCCTCTTAAAGTTTTTACACTTTGTTCACCTAAGACCCATCTAACAGAATCTGATATATTACTTTTTCCACTTCCATTTGGTCCAACTACTGCAGTTACTCCTGTTTTAAACTTTAACTGAGTCTTATCTGCAAAAGATTTGAACCCCCTAATCTCTAGAGATTTTAAAAACATAGGTCCACCCCTTATCTATAAAAAAGCTACTAATATACTCATACAAAACATAACTATTAAAATTATTGTAATGGTATATATCATTTTTTCTTTTGTTTTCTTTCTCATAATAACACTCCTATTTACATTTAGTTTATAGTAAACTTAATAAAATATCAATATAAGGTAGACTTTATTGCCTACCTTATATTATTATCTCTTCTATTTTTTCAACTATTATAACTTTAAATGTTCCTCTTTTAAGTTTATCATAAGTTTTAACTACTATTTTTCCATTATGACTTTCTTTAAGCTTATTAAAATATACTTTTTTATTTGCATATAACTTACTTAAATCCTTAGAGTTTATTTCAATTATAATATCATTTTCAAATCCATCTATTTTAGCCTTAATTTCATCGCAAATCAAGCTTCCTTCAACTAATTCTCTAAAAGCTGGGTGGAATGGTCCATCTACAATATCCTTTCCCCATGTAATAGTTTCTGTTGGTTGAAGTCCAACTCTAATTATTTGAACCTTATTATTTGTGTATAACTTATACATCTTTTTTGAAATATGTACTGCCTCTTCTAATGTATAAGGCTTATAATCACCTCTTTTATACATTTCCTCCATTGGTGTATCCTTTATTACTAACGAAGGATATATTCTACAAATATCAGGTTTCATTTTTATTGACTCCATAGTAGTCTTTATATCCCTTTCAAATGTATCACCTGGAAGTCCCGGCATTATTTGATGTCCTAATGTAAAACCGTATTCCTTAATTAAATTAGAAGCAACTCTAACATCTTCTACACTATGTCCTCTACCAGAAAGCTTAAGCACCTCATCATCTAGTGATTGAACCCCTAATTCAATAATATCAGCCTTATATTCCTTTAAATAATCTAATATGTATCTATTTATAGCATCTGGACGAGTAGACATTCTCACCTTGTTTATTAAACCTTTTTCTTTGTATTCCCTTGATACAGATAAGAGTTCCTTTTGCTTATTTACGTCAATGGCTGTAAATGTTCCTCCAAAGAATGAAACTTCTACAGTTGCATTTTTATAATCTATAGTTTCTAAATACTCATCTATAGTATTTCTTACATCTTCTGCTGTAACTTCCTTTTCAACAACCTTAGCTATTCTATCCTGATTACAAAATACGCATTGATGAGGACATCCTTGATGTGAAATGAATATAGGAATAATATAATGTTTATTACTCATTTGATCCCTCCATTTTTTTTAATGCTTCCTTTGCTGCATTTTGCTCTGATTCCTTTTTACTATAACCTTCTCCTTGACCAAATTCCTTATTATCAATTATTACTGCTGTAAAGAATTTTCTTCTATGAGGAGGTCCTTCATGCTTTATAAGTTCATATACTATTGAAACTTCTCCTGATTTTTGAAGTTCTTCTTGTAACTTAGTTTTATAATCTAAAACAATATCATTATTAATTGCCATTTTTATAACTGTTTCAAAATGACCTATAATAAAGTCCTTTACAAATTCTAATCCCTTGTCAAGATATATCCCTGCTAATAAGGCTTCTACAGCATCTGCAATTATAGATGTTCTTTCTCTTCCACCTGTTAGCTCTTCACCTCTACTTATTCTTATAAAAGATCCTAGGTCTAATTTCCTACCTATTTCATAAAGAGAGTTTTCACAAACAATTAAACTTCTTATTTTTGTTAATTCCCCTTCACTTTTGTCCTTATAATTTAAAAACAAATATTCTGTTATACATAACTGTAAAATAGAATCTCCTAAAAACTCAAATCTTTCGTTATATTCTTGATCTTTATGCTGATTAGCATATGAACTATGAGTTAAAGCAGTCTTTAATAATTTTGACTCATTAAACTTAAACCCTAGTATTTCTTCAACTTCTTTAATATTAAATTTACTCATTTTAATACACTCCTTGAAGTTTATTCTTCAACTTGCTCCTTAAAACAAATTCAAGAATAAACCAATTTATATATAGATTTTATCTAATTAAATATAAAATCCCGCTAATAGCGGGATTTTACTATTCTTCAACGTTAGCTTTTAAATACTTAACTACGTCTCCAACTGTTTTAAAGTTTTCTGCTTCTTCGTCTGGAATTTCCATATCTAATTCATCTTCTAAAGCCATCATAAGTTCAACTAAATCTAATGAATCTGCATTTAAATCCTCTAGGAATGAAGCTTCCATAGTTATATCATCTTCGCTAATGCTTAATTTTTCAGCTATTATATCTCTTATCTTTTCGAACATCAATTTCACCTCCTAAATACATCCACCTAGATAATATTATATAATAATTATCTAGTCAATATACTTAAACAATAAATTAAAGATTATTTTGAAGTTCCTGTTTAATTTTTTCTAATACACCATTGTCGTAAAATGTTTTAGTTTGTCTAATAGCATTTTTAAATGCTTTACCATCTGAACTACCATGAGCCTTTATACAAATACCATCAACACCAAGAAATGGTGCTCCACCATATTCCTTGTAATCAAACTTCTTTTTTAAACTTGCAAAAACAGGAGATAATAATTTAGCCCCGATTTTACTTATAATATTTGAAGACATGATTTCTTCTTTTATCATTTTTAATAACGTTGATGCGACACCCTCATACATTTTAAGTAACGTGTTTCCAACAAAACCATCACAAACTAAAACATTTACATCACCTGTTGATGTTTCTCTTGGCTCTACATTACCAACAAAGTTTAAATTACGTTCTTCTTTTAAAAGCTTATGGGCAGCTTTAGTAAGCTCATTTCCTTTTTCCTCTTCAGCTCCTATATTTACAAGTCCTATACTTGGATTTTCATTTCCAAGAACACCTTGATAATATATTTTTCCCATATGGGCAAATTGAGTTAAATAACTTGGCTTACAATCAACATTTGCTCCTGCATCTACTATCATAAAGTTTCCGTTTTTTCCAGGCATAATAGGCGCTAATGCAGGTCTTTCAATCCCCTTAATTCTTCCTACTAACAAAGTACATCCAGCTAAGAAAGCCCCTGTACTTCCACCTGAGATTATAGCATCACATTCCTTGTCCTTAACTAACTTTAAAGCCTTACACATACTTGAGTCCTTTTTCTTTTTTAAAGCCATAACAGGATGCTCATTAGGTGTAATAACTTCTCTTGCATCTATAATCTTAATTAAATTTTCATCATAGTCATACTTTTCTAATTCTTCTTCTATTTTTTCTTTAGGTCCAGTTATATAATATTCTATACCTTGGTACTCTCTTAGTGCTTGGATAACCCCTTCTACAACTGCTTTAGGTGCATGATCTCCACCCATACCATCTATAGCTATTTTCATAATACTACTCGCCCCTTATTTTTATATATAAAGAAAAGAAAGTCTAATGACTTTCTTTATTCTTCTGATGAAGCAACTACTTCTTTACCTTTATAGAATCCACAGTTCTTGCAGACTCTGTGAGCTAATTTCATTTCGTGACATTGTGGACACTCAACTATTCCAGGTAAGCTTAACTTGAAAGTTTGAGCTCTTCTTGAATCTCTCTTTGCTCTATATGTTTTTCTAGCAGGATTTCCCATTATTACACCTCCTTATTTCCAAACAGTTTTCTAAGCTCTGCCAGTCTTAAGTCTACATCATTTGTCGCACATTGACAAGTATCAACATTAAGATTTTTACCACACTGGTGACAAAGTCCTTTACAACTGTCTACACACAATCTCTTAATAGGTAAGGTTGAAATAATAATATTTTCAACTATTTCGGTGATATCAAAAGAATCACCTTCTACAAACATAATTTCTTCATTAGTTAGAAGGTCTTTATTGTTTGTAAACCTTTCTTCTATATCAATATCTATTGGATAGATAAAGGCCTCTTGGCATCTTGAACATACTAGTTCAAGTTTTGTTTTTATAGAAGCTTGTAAAACTAAAATTCCTTCTCTTGAAAGTAATTCACCTTTTACAGTTACAGCTTCTACAGCTTGGATTTTTTCTCCATCAAAATACAGTGGAGCCAAATCGTATGTTACATTGATTTCTTTTTTTCTCTGTTTATAAGATATTAAATCTGAAAATTGTATAATCATATGTAATACTCTGGCTTAGTGCCTCATGTCCTTCAGGACACATTGTGTACATCTTTTAACTTATGTTACACAGCTTGAGCAAAGCTACTTTTCACTCCTTAGATTTATTTATTGTATAAACAAACACAACTTATTATATAAAGTGCATCATTAAAAGTCAAGAAATTTATAAGAAATTACTATTATAATAATTCTGCACCTTATAAATAATTACTTTTGTACTAACTCAACAGTATCTTTTGCAATCATTAATTCTTCATTAGTTGGAATAACAAAAGCTTTTACTTTGCATCCTTCTTTTGATATTTCTCTAACTTTTCCTCTTACAGCATTTCTTTCCTTATCTAATTCAACACCTAAGAATTCTAATCCCTTTAACACTTCTTCTCTAGTTTCAGGACCATTTTCTCCTACACCTGCTGTAAATACAATTACGTCAACTCCACCCATTATAGCAGCGTATGAACCAATTGTAGCTCTTATTTTATATTCGAATATCTTTAATGCTAATTTAGCTCTATGCACATCATTTTTAAATGCAGCATCCTCAATATCTCTGAAGTCTGAACTTATTCCTGAAATTCCTAAAGCACCTGATTTCTTGTTTAATAAATCATTTACTTCATCAATTGATAATCCTTCTTCTTTCATTAAGAAAGTAACTATAGCAGGATCTATGCTTCCTGATCTAGTTCCCATCGCAAGACCTTCAAGCGGTGTGAATCCCATTGAAGTATCTACTGAAACTCCACCTTTAACTGCACAGCAGCTTGAACCGTTCCCTAAGTGACAAGTAACTATTTTTAAATCTTTAACGTCTTTACCCATAACTTCTGCTACTTTTTGTGAAACATATTTATGAGAAGTACCATGGAATCCGTATTTTCTAATTCCATGCTTTTCATATAATTCATATGGTAAAGCATAAAGGTATGATTCTTCTGGCATTGTTCCGTGGAAAGCAGTATCAAATACAGCAACCATTGGTGTATTTGGCATTAATTCTTCACATGCTTCTATACCTATCATGTTTGCTGGGTTATGTAATGGAGCAAGCTTAAAGCACTCTTTTATGTAGTCTTTAACAGCTTTATCGATTATAACTGATTCGTTATATTTTTCTCCTCCGTGAACTACTCTATGACCTACTGCAGCAATTTCATCCATTGATGAGATAACTCCATTTTCTTTGTTAACTAAAGCTTCTAAAACTAAACCTATAGCAACTTTATGGTCTGCCATTGGTTGTTTTACTATATATTTATCTCTTCCTTCAACCTTTTGAGTTAAAACAGAACCTTCAATTCCTATTCTTTCTACTAAACCTTGAGCTAATGATTCTTCATTAGCCATGTCGATTAATTGATATTTAAGTGATGAACTACCACAGTTAATTACTAATACTTTCATTTATTTTACCCCTTTCTGGATATATAATTATTTTTGTGCTTGTGCTTGAACTGCTGTTAATGCAACAACATTTACTATATCATCTGAGCTACATCCTCTTGATAAATCATTTATTGGTTTTGCAAAACCTTGACACATTGGTCCTATAGCTTCTGCATTAGCAAATCTTTGAACTAATTTATAACCAATATTACCACTTTGTAGATCAGGGAATATTAATACATTTGCTTTTCCAGCAACTTTACTATTTGGTGCCTTTTGAGCTGCAACCTTTTCAACTATAGCTGCATCTAATTGTAATTCACCATCTATTAAAAGGTCTGGTCTTAATTCCTTAGCTAACTCAGTAGCTTTTCTAACTTTATCTACCATTTCATGGTCAGCGCTTCCCATTGTTGAGAATGATAACATTGCCACTCTTGGTTCTACCTTACATAGAGCCTTAGCAGTATCTGCTGTAGCTATTGCTATAGCTGCTAATTGCTCATAATTTGGATTTGGGTTTACTGCACAGTCTGAGAATAATAACATACCTTCTTCACCATATTGTGATCCTGGCACCATCATTATAAAGAAACTTGATACTACCGAAACTCCTGGTGCAGTTTTTATTATTTGTAAACCTGGTCTTAATAAATCACCAGTTGTATGTACTGCTCCTGAAACCATCCCATCCGCATCGTCAAGTTTAACCATCATAGTTCCAAAATATAATGGATCTCTTACTATTTTGTCAGCTTTTTCAATAGTCATTCCCTTGCTTTTTCTTGCTTCATAAAAAGCTTCTATATATGCTTCTAGTCTATCTGACTTATCTGGATTAACTATTTCAACTCCAGTTAAATCAACTCCTAGTTTTTCAGCCTTTTCTAGAATTTTCACTTCATCTCCAACTAAAACTGGATATGCAAGACCTAATTCTTGTATTCTTTGTGCTGCAACTACAGTTCTTTCTTCGTCTCCCTCTGGAAGAACTATTCTTCTTTTGTCAGCCTTAGCTGCATTCCATAACTTTTCCATAAGTTCCATATTCATTGCTCCTTTCAACAAGACGCGGATGCATCTTCATATACTAATATACTCCTAAGTAACTATAATTTTCAACACTAAAATACCCCAAATATTTAATTCTTTATATTAAAAATTTTCAGAAATATCGCAATAATAGCTTCTAAGTGAGTAACTATGTTTTTCTTCACCTCTTTCTATATTATGTTATAATACTTTTATATTTCCCATTAAGGAGTGTAAATATGAATATAACAGGTATAATAACAGAATATAACCCTTTCCATAAAGGGCATTTTTATCATCTTACCTCAGCTAAAGAATCTACTAAGGCTGATGGTATAGTATGTATAATGAGTGGTAATTTTATTCAAAGAGGCGGACCAGCAATACTAGACAAATGGAAAAGAGCTGAAATGGCAATTGATAACGGAGTTGACTTAGTTATAGAATTACCTACTTTTTACGCATTATCTTCAGCTGAATATTTTGCAAAGGGTGCTATTTCTATTTTAGACAAATTAGGAGTAGTTAATACTATCTTTTTTGGAAGTGAAAGTGGTAATATAAGTGATTTAAAAAATATATCTTCACTTCTTTCTAATGAGCCAGATGATTATAAAAATCTTCTAAAAGATAATCTCTCTAAGGGATTAACTTTTGCAAAGGCTAGAGAATTATCTTTAAAAGAATATTTTTCAATCAACTCTTCATTTGAAGTAGATGATATTTTAAATAATTCAAATAATATTTTAGGAATAGAGTACATAAAAGCACTTTTAACTTTAAATAGTAAAATTGAGCCTTTAACCTTAAAACGTGAAGGATCTAACTATAATGACAAAAGCTTAAATAACACCTTTTCATCAGCAACTAGCATTAGAGAAACTTTAAAAAATAATTCAGAGTTAGAATCTATTTATAAAGATCTTCCTGAAAACTCATTTAAAATATTCAAAAAATTATATGATAATAATTATGAGTTTATTTTTGAAAATCACATGTTTAATATGATTAAATATAAGTTAGTAGTAAATTGCGTAAATTTTAACAATCTTTCCGAGGTATCAGAAGGACTTGATAATAAGCTTTTAAAAGAAATATATAGAAGTACTTCCTTTGAAGATTTAGTTTTTAGAGTAAAAAGTAAACGCTATACTTACACAAAAATTTCTCGTATTCTTACTCAAATTTTTATTGGATTTGATTTATATAATAAAGATGACCTTATAAATCCTGACAACTTATACTGTCGTGTTTTAGGATTTAATTCTAAAGGAAAGGATATACTTAAAGAAATCAAAAAACGATCAAGTATTCCATTGATTACAAAGATTCCAAAACATATAAATAACGATTTGCTAAAGCTTGACATTCAAGCTACAAAATGCTACTCATTGCTTAATAATTCAGTAGATCCATTTTCAGATCACTTACTTAAACCTATAATAAAATAATAATATATTTTAGCCATTAGCATATAAATAACTATAGATGGGGGTGTTTTCATGTATAGTCTTTTATTTCTATGGCTTTTTATTTTTATTTTAATTGCCATACTCTTAAAATTATTAAATATTAAAAAACATTATATTATGTGTTTTTGCATTACATTTTTAATTATTTTATTTACTCTTAATATGGAAAGTTGCATTAAGGCTGCTATAGAAGGTAGTGAGCTTGTAGTAAAAGCAATTTTACCTACTATTTTTCCTTTTAGTGTTATTTGTAATCTTCTTATTTCATATGATGGAATAAGTCTTTATTCAAAATTTATGGGACCTTTGTTTTGTAAACCTCTAGGATTGTCTAAAAATTGTTCCTTCCCGCTAGCTGCTAGCTTTTTATGCGGTTATCCTTTAGGTGCAAAATATTCTTCTGATATATATTCTTTAGGATATATAAATAAAAATGAATATGAACGCTTATTAAACATTGCTTCAAATGCAGGACCCATTTTTTTAATTGGCTCAGTTGGTGCTGCTATGCTTGGAAGTACAAAATATGGTTATATATTATTGATTGGAAACTATTTATCTGCAATCATTGTCGGATTTTTAACAAAGTATAAAAGTAGAAATTCCTCATTTTCACCATTAGTAACTCCAAAATTTAAATCAGTAAATTTTGGTACATCATTAAAATCAGCTATCGAAAATGCTATTTCTACTACATTAAATATATCAGCCTTTGTTATAATTTTTTCTATTATTATTAGCATAATAAAAAACAATGCTTTTATAAGCATTGCTTTTAGAGATATTGAACAAGCTATTAATTTACCTAATAGCTCCTTATATAACTTTTTTCTTGCTAATATAGAGTTTACTAATGGATGCAACCTAATAGCAAATTCTACTTTATCTATAAACTTAAAATTAAGTCTAATTAGCTTTGTTTGTTCATTTTCAAGCTTGTCTATTTTAGCTCAAGTAAGCTCAGTAGTAAGCAAGAATTCGCCACCAATGAAAAAATATGTATTCTGGAAATTTATTCAGGGAATCATTAGTTTTTGTATTACCTTTATATCTTCTAAAATACTTTTAGTTTCAACACCAACTACAAATATACAAGCAGTAGGTAATGTTTTTATAAACTATTATAAGTTTACCTTACCTATTATATTAATATTGTCTTTTACTTTAATTTTAAAAATATTATCTAATGAAATAAGAAAATTACATACTTCTTAATTCAGTTATATTTTCCTTTATTACTTCAGAAGTATTACTAAGATTTTCATCAATATCCTTAGCTACTTTTTCAAAAGCTTCTTGCATATTTTCAATTAGAGCATTTTTCTTTAATTCTATTTCTTTGTCTAATTGAGATAGTATTTCTGTTGAATATTCTCTAGAACCACCCCTAATTGCCTTGGCATCTCTTTGAGCTAAGGCAATTATTTCATTTGCTCTAATTTTAGCTTCCTTCACTATATCATGACTTTCAACATTTAGCTTCATTATTTCAATAGTTTCTTTTTTTACTGATTCATACTCTTTTTGAGCATTTCCTAGTATTCTATCTTTTTCATTCATTACCCATTCAGCTCTTTTTAATTGATCTGGAAGGCAATTTATTATTTGATCAATAATTTCAATAATTTCTCCTTTGTCAACCATAGTTTTTCCTGTTATAGGAACCTTAGGAGATGATTCTATAACATCTTGTAAATACTCTAAAAGTTCTATAATATTTGATTCTGCTTTATCCACTGCAATCACCCTTTATTCATTAATTCTTTTTATTATATCAGGAATAATTTCCTCTGGCACTAACCCCTTAATACATCCCCCAAATTTAGCAACTTGTTTTACCGAAGAAGAGCTTAAGTATGAATAATGTAAAGAAGTCATCATAAATACTGTTTCAATTTCTGAATCTAACTTAGAATTCATAAGTGCCATTTGAAACTCATATTCAAAATCTGAAACTGTTCTTAATCCCTTTAAAATTACATTAGAGTTATTCATTTTTGCAAAATCTACTAATAATCCATTAAAGCATTTAACTTCAACATTAGGAAGATGCCCTGTAACTCTTTCTATAAGTTCTACTCTTTCTTTAATATCAAATAATCCTTTTTTATCAACATTAACTAATATCGCAACTATAAGCTTATCAAAAACTTTTGCCCCTCTAGTTATAATATCTAAATGCCCATTTGTTATAGGATCAAAACTCCCAGGATAAATGGCAATTTTCATTTTTCTCCCCCTCTTATGCCTCTACTGACGCTTATATAAGCATACAGTAGTATTACCATATCTTCTACTTTGTGTAAGCTTTATATTTTCATTACCCTCATAAATTTCTTCAATTGAATCTATTTTAGTAACAATAACTCCATTTTCACTTAATAGGTTATTTTCTTTTATTATCTTCATAGCTTCTGGAATCATTTCCTTACAATATGGTGGATCAATAAATATAAGATCAAAGACTTTATTTTTTCTTCCAAAGTCCCTTAATACTTCATATGAATCCTTATTTAAAGCTGTACAAAAATCTGTAAACTTTAAATTTTCAACATTTTGCTTTAAAAGTGGAAATGTAACTGAGCTTTTATCTATAAGATAAACTTCTTTTGCCCCTCTACTTGCTGCTTCTAAACCTAGACTTCCTGTTCCTGCAAATACATCTATTACAACTGCATCCGGTACATACCCTTGGATAATACTAAACATAGCTTCCTTCACTCTGTCTAATGTTGGTCTCGTCTCCATTGTTGCAGGAGGTATTAACTTACGCCCTCTAGCTTTCCCTGCTATTATTCTCATCTATATTTCCTCCTTAGGTATTATTATAATAATTTTAACATAATATTTTTTTATATACAATTTTTTTAATTAAAACAAATATAACGACTCCATCTTTCTAAGGATTTAGCTATTTCATTGCAAACTCTTAATGCAACAGCTTCATTTGATGATAATAATACATGTGCCTCATGTCTTGCACATTTTAAAATATCTATATCCTCATATATATCAGCTAAAATTAATCCTTCATCTCCACTTTGCCTATGTCCAAACATCTCACCTGAACCTCTAAGCTTTAAATCTTGTTCAGATATATAAAAACCATCTGTAGACTCTGTCATTATTTCCATTCTTTTTTTTGTATTATTACTTTTTGCATTCCCTATAAGAACACAATACGATTCATATTGACCTCTTCCAACCCTACCTCTTAATTGATGTAATTGAGCTAACCCAAACCTCTCCGCATTTTCTATTATCATTACAGATGCATTAGGAACATTAACTCCTACTTCAATTACTGTTGTAGATATTATGACCTTTGTTATATCATTCTTAAAGTCATTAATAATATCATCCTTTTCCCTCGGCTTCATTTTACCATGTAATATTTCCACCTTTATTCCACTAAAAATCCCATCCCTTAACTCATTATATAACTTTTCCACAGAATTAAGCTGCATTTTTTCATCATCATCTATTAATGGACATACAATATATACCTGCCTACCTTTTTTGATTTCACTAACTGCTAAATGATATGCTTCATTTCTTTCATCACCTTGATAAAATCTAGTATCTATCTTTTTTCTTCCTGGTGGAAGTTTATCTATAACAGACACATCTAAATCCGAATAAATGCATAACGCTAAGGTTCTTGGTATAGGTGTTGCCGTCATCACTAAAACATCTGGACGCCTTCCCTTATTAATTAATCTACTTCTTTGCTCAACTCCAAATCTATGTTGCTCATCTGTTACTACTAGTCCTAAATTACTAAATTGAACATCTTCTTGTATTAGAGCATGAGTTCCTATAACTAAAATTTCATCCTTAGAAGCTATCCTTTCTTTTATCCTTCTCTTTTCCTTTGCACTTGTACTTCCAGTAAGCAATTCAACCTCTATATTAAATTTTTCAAATAATTTCTTAGCTTCATTATAATGCTGATTAGCTAATATTTCTGTCGGTACCATTAATGATGCTTGAAAGCCATTTTTTATTACATTAAATATAGCTATAAGAGCAACTATTGTCTTACCGCTTCCTACATCTCCTTGAACTAATCTATTCATAGGAAAATGACTTTTTTGGTCTCTAAGTATTTCTCTTACTACATTTGTTTGAGCTTCTGTAAGATCAAATGGTAATGATTCTTTTAAATCCTTTAATTCATTAGCCCAATTAAACACTATTCCATCTTTACTTCTTAACTTATTCTTTAATAGTAATAACTTCATAGAATATGTAAATAATTCTTGAAACTTCAATCTTGTAATCGCTTTTTCAAGATGATCTTTTCCAAAAGGAAAGTGAATGCTTCTTATAGCTGAATCTAAATCTATAAGCTTGTATTTTTCTAATAATTCCTTTGGCAAATTATCTGTTATTTGTACTGAATCTAATACTTGATTAACTAATTTTGAAAGTATTTTATCTGTTAAATCTCCCTTTAAAGGATATTTGGGAATTATCTCACTTTTTTTTGCATCCCTACATCCTAAAATTGGATTCACAATCTCAAGCTTATTTCCTATTCTTTTAAACTTACCTACCAAGTCATAGCTTTCCCCTATTCTATAGGAGTTCCTAATAAACCTTTGATTAAACCATTTTCCCTCAACTATATGACCATTATAATCAAACTTTATAGTTGAAATATATTTTCCCGTTTTAGTTTTAACATCTCTGTCATAACCTATAACCTTACATGTTAATATTTGCTTTTCTTCTCCATCTATTTCGTTTACTGAGATATTTCCTCTAATAAATTCATAATCTCTTGGAAAGTATAAAAGAAGATCCATTACTGTAAATATCCCACATCTATTTAGCCTTTCAGTAAGCTTTGGACCAACACCTTTAACAGCTGATATATCTGCTGTTACATTCATTTGAGCACCTCCAAATAAACAAATTATTAAAGCACAAGAAGACTACATATATACGTAGTAACCTCTCGTGCTTTATTTATACTTACTATTCTACTGACATTATAAAGTAGTAAAGTGGTTGTTCACCATTATATGCTTGAATATCAAAATCACTATATTTATCTTCTAATTTTGATACTAATTCATTAACTTTTTCTTCATCAGCATCTTTACCATAGAATATAGTAATTAATTCACTATCTTCATCTATCATTTGCTCTAGAATTTCTTCTGCTGTTTCGCAATAATCGCTTCCAACTTTCTTTATCTTACCTTCAACAAGTCCTAGCATATTGCCTTCTTTTATCTCTATTCCATCTATTTCTGTATCTCTAACAGCATATGTTACAGAGCCTGTCTTTACCATTTCCATAGCTTCTTTAAGAGCTTCTTCATTTGAATCAACATCACCTTCGTGGTTAAACATTGTTATACATGTTATTCCTTGAGGTATTGTTGTAGTTGGTATTACCCTAACATCCTTATCTGATATTTCTGCTGCTTGATTAGCTGACATAATTATATTTTTGTTATTTGGTAATATAAATATATGTTCAGCATTTACCTTAGATATACATTCCATAATATCTTGAGTTGATGGATTCATTGTTTGACCACCTTCAATTACATAGTCAACACCTAAGTCTTTAAATATATTAGTAATACCATGACCCATTGCTACTGAAACAAATGCATATTTCTTTTCTTCTTCTTCAACTACAGTTTCTTCAGTACTATTTACATTAACTTCTTTTTCAAGTAGTTCTCTATGCTCTTCTCTCATATTATCAATTTTTATTTTTGATAATTCTCCTACTTGAACTGCTTTAGCTAAAACTGTTCCAGGATCATTTGTATGAATATGTACTTTTATTACATCTTCATATCCAACAACTATTACTGAATCTCCTAAAGTTTCAATATCACTTTGGAATTTATTTGCCTTAGCTGCATCTCCTAAAATTATAAACTCTGTACAGTAACCAAACTTAATATCTATTTCTTCAGTTCCTTGTGCTCCAGCTCCGCCTGCACTTGATGGGCTTATATCTTTTATTTCAGCTTTTATATCATTTTTTAAAGCATCATACATTCCCTTTAAGATAATGTATAATCCCATACCACCTGAATCTACTACCTTAGCCTTTTTAAGTGCTGGTAATAATTCTGGAGTTTTATCAAGCATCTTTTTTGATTCTATTACTACTACATCCATAAGCTCAACTACATCTTTAACATCAGCTTCTATAGCAGCTTCAGCAGCAGCTCTTATAACTGATAATATAGTTCCCTCTGTAGGTCTCATAACAGCCTTATATGCAGCATTACTTCCTTCCTTAAAGGCAATAGCTAGCTCTATAGCATTTACTTCTGTTTTATCTTCAAGTCCTTTAGAGATACCTCTTAATATTTGAGATAAAATTACCCCTGAGTTTCCTCTTGCTCCCATAAGAGCTCCCTTAGCTAATTTCTTTGAAGTTTCTCCTATAGACTCAGAGTTCAATCCTTCTATTTCCTTTACTGCTGCTTTAAATGTTGCAGACATATTTGTTCCTGTATCTCCATCTGGAACAGGAAATACATTTAAAGCATTAACAAAAGCACTTTCTTCTAATAATCTATTGCTAGCATTAACCACCATGTTATAGAAATCAAGGCCATTTATTTTTTCATAGTTCATTTCTTTACCTCCTAGACTCTAACAGCTTGAACGTTTACTGTAACAGAAGATACTTTTAACCCTGTAAAGTTCTCTACGCTGTAACGTACCTTTTGTATAATATTATTTGCTATAACTGATATTTTTGTTCCATACTCAACCATAACAAATAACTCTATTACTAATTTATTATCTTCATTAAAGTTTAATTTTACGCCTTTGCTTAAGTTTTCTATCCTCATAAGTTCCCAGAAACCTTCTGTAGCATTCTTAGAAACCATACCAACTACTCCATAGCATTCCATTGTTGATAATCCAACTATTTTCGCAAGTACCTCTTCTGAGTAATGTATATTTCCAAGTTCGTTTGAATATCCTACCATGTAGACTCCTCCTTATAAATATCCTTATACTATATATTATATCACTTACATTCATTATTCAAGTAAATATTATATACCTTATTATATGGATATAATATAATTTATATTAAAGTTTATCATATTTTATATATTTTTAAACTTTTTTCATTTTTCTATTGCATTCTTGATGGTTTATGTGATAAAATCTAATCTGTCCTATTGAAGAGAAATTATCTTCACAACATAAGGAGGTGTTTTCAAGTGGCAAGAAGATGCGAAGTATGTAACAAAGGTGTAGTATCAGGTACACAATACTCACACTCACATCGTCAATCAAAGAGAACTTGGGCTCCTAACATAAAGAGAGTAAAGGCTTTAGTTAATGGAACACCAAAGACGGTTCATGTATGTACAAGATGCCTTAGATCCGGTAAGGTTCAAAGAGCAATATAAGTTAAAATAAAAAATGCAATTGATTAAATCAATTGCATTTTTTATTTATAAAGGAAACTTCCTTACATTCTTTTATTTTTTTCCTATGTACTATTTTCCTCTTCTAAAAAACTTAATAAAATTTGATAAAAACTTTGGTAATTTTATTGCTATAATTCTCATATATAATTCCCCCTTAAATAAAAAAGAATAATCACTCATCCCTTTATACTTATTCTATGCAGCATAACCTAAATGAGTGATTATTTTTTTATCTTTTTTTAATCTTTTGTATGTAAAACCATTAATATCCCATAATCAAATGAAATATTTATGTTATTTAAGTTAAATTCATTTGATATTGTAAGGGAATCCCCTATATGTAAATCATAATTTTCTAACTCATACTTGGCACCTATAATTGACAATCCCTTAACAACTTCAGAGTAAGCTTGAAAAGAAACTATATCTCCTTTATTACCTTTAAGAGTTATGTTCTTATCTATCATATAAATTCTATTATTATCATCTAATATCTCACAATCTATCCCAAGCTTCAATGCCTTTTTTAGCAATCCTATATTACCCAATGCATGATCATAACGAGTCCCCGTTACTCCAAGCATAAATATTTTAGTTGCACCCTTTTCTAATGCTAAATTAAAAGCACTTTCGGTATCAGTAAAATCTTTTTCAGCTTTAAACTTAATTTTATTAACTCCTAAACTTTCTATTTTTGAAATAGTTTCTTTAGATGCAGAATCAAAATCACCTAATATATAATGTGGCTGAATTTTATATTTATATAAAGTTTCACATCCCCTATCAGCCCCTATAATTATGTCAACCTTATCTAATAGGCTTTTTAAAAGTTCTTCTGACGGCTCTTTCCCACCTGATATAATTAACGCATTCAATTTATTATCCTCTTAAACTGCTTATATTCTCTTCTAGCTTGCCATTACCAAATACAGCTGATCCCGCAACTAATACATTAGCCCCAGCTTCTATAAGAGCATTAGCATTATTTTTATCTACTCCGCCATCTACTTGAATTAATAAAGATTCATTTATACCTTTACTCATTTCTTTTACTTCTTTTATTTTATCTATAGAATAAGAAATAAATTTTTGTCCTCCAAACCCAGGGTTAACAGACATAATTAAAACCATATCTAATTCTTTTATGATATCCTTTAAAACATATGTAGGAGTCCCAGGATTAAGCGCAACAGCTGCCTTTACACCTTTACTCTTAATATATTGTATCGCCCTATCTATGTGCCTTTCTGCTTCATAGTGAATAGTTATTATATCTGCCCCTGCTAAAATAAAATCATCTATATAATTTGATGGATTATCTATCATTAAATGTACATCAAATACCTTTTCAGTTTTATTCCTTATTGACTTTATAACTGGCATACCAAAGGTTATATTAGGTACAAAAGATCCATCCATTACATCTATATGAATAAAATCTGCTCCTGCTCTATCTACATTTTGAACTTCCTCACCTAGTTTCGAAAAATCTGCTGATAAAATTGACGGTGCTATTTTTACCATTTATTATTCCTCCCATCCATTATTTCCTCTAATGTTCTTATATAAAATTTATATCTATATTCATTAATCTTTCCCTCTTCTACAGCTTGCTTTACTGCGCATTGAGGTTCTTTATTATGAACACATCCTCTGTATTTACATTTATGATTATATTCTTCAAACTCTGGAAAACAATATCTTAGCTCTTCCTTATCCATAAAGTTAACTTCTAAAGTTGAAAAACCAGGCGTATCTACAAGATATCCATTTGCTATATCTATTAACTCACTATGTCTTGTAGTATGCTTACCTCTACCTATTTTTTCTGAAACTACTCCTGTTTCCATATGTGCTCTTTCTATTAAAGTATTAATAAGTGTAGATTTACCTGCTCCTGATGGACCACATAAAACAGTTTCATTATCTTTTAATCTTTCCTTAAGAAGCTCTATCCCTAAGCCTTTTTTTGCATTAATATATAGAACATCATATCCTATATCATTAATTTTTTTCTTTACTTCTTCTCTTTCTTCATCTGTTACTAGATCTACTTTATTTAAACAAACAATAGCTTCTATATTGTTATGTTCACAAAGAACAAGAAACCTGTTTAAAAGATCAAAATTAATATCTGGATTTTTAATTGCAAAAACAACAAAGGCTTGTGTAACATTTGCAACAGTAGGTCTTATTAATTCTGATGTTCTTTCTAAAATATCCTCTATTACACCTTTTCCACCATCGACTTTTATATCAACGTTATCCCCTACCATAGGCTTCATATCTTTATGTCTAAACTTCCCTCTTGCCCTACATTCAATAAGCCCTTCGCTAGTTTTAACGTAATAAAATCCACCAATTCCTTTTATTATTTTTCCTATCATAATACCTCCGTATATTTTATTCTTTCTATTTATAATAAACAGATTTCCCTAAAAAATGCAAATAAAATTTATTAATTTTTATAATTAAATTTATAAAAATAAAAGAAACCAGAAAATCTGGTTTCTTTATAAAATAATATATGCTTAATTTAAACTTCCAGTTTGTGCTGATTGCTCTTCATCACCAGATTCTGTTGGAGGTTCTACTGACGGCTTAGATTCTTTTGTAGTTAAAGTAACAGTTCCACCTTCTTTAACAGTTTGAGTAAATGAAGTTACAATATCATTATCTCCTTGTGGCCCACTATAAACTACACCTAATCCCGCACCCTTTAATATAGACTTAGCTTCTAGCACTGTCATTCCTTCTCTTAATCCTAAGTCAGCTACATCTATAATTTTTTCCTCAAATTGAGCAACATAAATCTTAACCGGAGTTCCTTCCTCTACCTTACTTCCAACTATTGATTGATCAATAATTCTTCCATCTTGGTTTTTATCATTAGTAGTTCTTTTTTCAACTTCTACAACTAGTTTTAAGCTTTCAAGATTTCCTTTTCCCTCTAGCTCTTTCATTCCTATAACATTCGGAACTTCCACTAACTTAACTTCTGGTCCCTTGCTTATAATAATCTCAATCTTACTGTCTTTCTTTACTTCTGTTTTTGCAGCAGGATTTTGAGTTATTAAATATCCATAAGGAACATTATCATTATATTCTTCTAAAATTGTAAAATTAGTAAACTCCTGAAGTTCTAAATATTGTCTTATATTATTAACTTCATAATCTCTAAAATCAGGCATTTTAATTTTTTCTTCTCCACCTGAAATAATTACTTTAATTTTAGAGTTAATTTTAACAGTACTTCCAACCTTAGGATTAACCTCAATAATTGTTCCTTCAGGCTTATCACTTTTTGTTGTACCAATTTCTTCTAACTCTAATTTTAATTTTTCTAATTCTTTTTTAGCTTCTTCAACTTTTTTCCCTTCAATATTGGGTACCTTTACTTCTTTAGTGATATTACTAGTTGCAAAGAAATATCCAACTCCTCCTAAAATAAGAAGTAAAATAGTCGAAAGAATAATAGTTACAATTTTTTTATTTTTTCTTTTACCTTCTTTAGGTTCAGATTTATTTTTACGCTTAAAGAATCCCTCTTCTTCATCTTCTTCATCTTCATCGTAATCATCATCTTCTTCATCGTCATAATCTTCAAAATCATCATCTTGTAATTTTGAAATAAATGTAGTTTTCTCCATATCATCACTTATAGCACTCATTACAATAGTATGCTGATCATCAAAACTTTCACTTTGTCCTATTATAACATCTGGATTTTCCTGTATCTTTTGCAAATCAAGAATTATTTCTTTTGCACTTTGATACCTTTTAATAGGCTCTTTTTCAACACATTTAAGTATAAGCTTATTTAAACTATCTGGTAAAGATAAGTTTAACTCCTTTGGAGGCTTTGGAGTTTCCTGTAAATGCTTAAGAGCTATAGTTACCGGAGAATCACCTTCAAAAGGAAGTCTTCCCGTTACCATTTCATATAAAACTATCCCAAAGGAATAAATATCTGCACGGCAATCAATATAAGTTCCCTTAGCTTGCTCTGGAGATAAATAATGTGCAGATCCAATTATACTAGTTGTATTAGTAATTGTAGAAGAATCTGCTGATTTAGCTATCCCAAAGTCTGTTACCTTTATTTCTCCTGATTCTGTAACTAATATGTTTTGTGGTTTTATATCCCTATGGATAATATTGTTTTTATGTGCACATTCTAATGCTTTAGCTACTTGCAAAGCTATTTTTATTGATGTATTATAACTAAGCTTCCCATTAAATTTAATAACGTCCTTTAACGTCTTTCCATTTATATATTCCATTACTATATAATCAATGTCATCTTGAGTTCCTACATCTAAAACATTTACTATATTAGCATCTGATAAATTTGCAATAGCAGTAGCTTCACGCTTGAACTTTTGAGAAATCTCTTCATTATTTGCTAATTCTTTTTTAAGTATTTTTACTGCAACAAATCTATTTAATTTATTACACTTAGCTTTAAATACTTCTGACATTCCTCCCTCTCCAATTTTTTCAAGGAGTTCATATCTATTACCTAATATAATTCCATTCATATTACACCTCTCCTCCAAATAACATCACTGTTATGTTGTCTCTTCCTCCTCTAGACTTAGCTAAATCTACAAGCTTTTCACATACGCTTTGTAAGTCTACTTTACCTTCTAGAATCGAAGTAACATCCTCATTATTAACTTCATTAGTTAAACCATCAGAACATAACATAAACAATCCAAACCTACCTATAGGTAATTTGAATATATCTATATCTACCCATTTTTTAGTTCCAATTGCTCGTGTTATTATATTTCTTTGCGGGTGTTTTTGTGCTTCTTGTTCTGTAATTGTGCCTAAATCTACAAGTTCTTGGACTAACGAATGGTCAATTGTTAACTTTTTTACTATACCTTCTCTTATTCCAAAGCAAGAACTATCCCCTACATTTGCAATATGAATAAATTCCTTAGTAATAAGACACGCTGTTAATGTAGTCCCCATCCCATTGTATTCGTCTTTACTATGTCCAAAGTCATAAACTTTAGAGTTTGCATACTCTACAGCTTTCTTAAGAATATTTATATCATTTGTATCAAAATTCTTATCTATATAATCAATAACACTGTTTACAGCCATTTCACTAGCTACTTCACCGGCATTATGACCTCCCATTCCATCTGCTACTACAAATACTTTATAAGTTTCCCTTTGTATATAATGTGCGTAATCTTCATTTAATTTTCTTACATTCCCCACATCACTTTTTATACCAATCATGATACCCTCTCCCTTATACTTGGGTTTCTATAAAATCTCTTCTTAACTGTCCACAGGCGGCATTAATATCGCTTCCCATTTCTCTTCTAACTGTTACTTCAAGCCCTTGAGCCTTAAGTATCTCTTCAAAATCTTCAATAGTTTTTTTTGATGGTCTCTTTAATGTATTTTCTTTTATTTCATTTACAGGAATTAAGTTAATATGACATAACATCCCCTTCAATAACTTGCCTAAAGATTTTGCATCTTCTTTTCCATCATTAACCCCTGAAACTAGCGAGTATTCAAATGTTATTCTTCTTCCTGTTTTATCTATGTAATATTTACATGATTCTAATATTTCCTTTATAGAATATTTATTAGCAACAGGCATAATTTCTCTTCTTTTTTCATCACTAAAAGCATGTAATGAAATAGCTAATGTTATGCTAAGGCCTCTATCAGCAAGATCGTAAATCTTCGGAACTAAGCCACAAGTTGATAACGTAATATGCCTTTGACCTATGTTTAAACCATAGTCAGCATTTACAAGTTCTAAGAATTTTGTAACATTCTCATAATTATCAAGTGGTTCTCCACTTCCCATTAACACAACATTTGAAATTCTATCACCTAATAACTTTTGAGCCATAATTATTTGAGCTAATATCTCTCCTGCTGTTAAATCTCTTATTCTACCATCTAAAGTTGAGGCGCAGAATTTACATCCCATTCTGCACCCAACTTGAGTAGAAATACATATAGAGTTACCATGTTTATATTTCATTATTACACTTTCAATAATATTTCCATCATCAAAAGCTAAAAGTAATTTTTGTGTTCCATCTAATTGTGATTCAAACTTATTAATTACTTTTGGAATACCAATATAAAAGTTTTCTTTAAGCTTACTCTTTAACGAAGAAGGAATATTTTTCATATCATTAAAATCCCATACTTCCTTGTATATCCATGAAATAACTTGCTTTGCTCTAAAAGCACTTTCCCCATTTTCCTTCATCCACATTGAAAGTTCTTCTAGAGTGTAATCTAATATGTTTTTCATTTTATCACCTATATTGTTTTAGTAATCTTAGCTATATAGAAACCATCCATATATTCATTTGGTAATATAGTTAAGCTTCCATCTTTATTATAGATAAAGTTGCTATTGTTACCTACATAGATTTTTTCTATTTTCGCATCCTTATGCTTTCCTAAGAACCACTCTATATTTTCTTCATTTTCTTCTTTGTTTAATGTGCAAGTTGAATAAACTAAAGTTCCTGCTGGCTTTAAGTACTGCCAAGCATTTTCCATTATTTCTCTTTGAATTGGAACTAAATCCTTTAATTGTTGTCTAGTTTTATTCCATTTTATTTCTGGCTTCTTTCTTATTATTCCTAATCCTGAGCAAGGAACGTCTATTAAAACTCTATCTGCTGAACATACATATTCTGAATTCAACTTAGTTGCATCCATTTCTGCATATTTAACATTAGTTAATCCTAATCTTTCAACATTTTGCTTAATTAATGATAACTTGTTTTCATGTAAATCAAATGCTAATACTTCTCCAGTATTATCTAAAAGTTCAGCAATATGTGTAGTTTTTCCACCTGGAGCTGCACATAAATCTAAAACTTTATCACCTTCATTTGCATCTAAAACAGGAGCTACAAGCATTGCACTTTCATCTTGAACTGTAATAAGCCCTTCATTGAAAAGTTCATTACTTTCAAGTCCTCTTCCACCTTTAATTGCTATAGCTTCTGGACATGCATATCCTTCTTCAACTTCATATCCTAATTCTTCTAATTTTTCAAAAACATCATCGTAATCTGCTTTAACACCATTAATTCTTACAGTTACCTTTGGAGTTTCATTTAAACCTGCCATAAGCTTTAAAGTTCTTTCTTCTCCATATTGCTTTATGAATAATCTTATCATCCAAGGTTGAAGTGAGAATTTGTAAGCTAATTCATCTATTCTATTTCCTGGTACAGTTAATTCTTTTTCATCTTTTATATAGTTTCTTAATATACCATTTACAAGCTTTGATGCTTCTAAAGAAACTTCTTTAGCTTCCTCTACAGCTTCATTACATGCTGCATATTCAGGAACCTTATCTAAGAAGTGAATTTGATATATTGCTACTCTTAAAATGTTTAAAACTGTTTCATCCATTAATTTTATATCTTTTACGAAGTTACCTATAATAACATCTAAAGTTTTCTTTCTTCTTAATGTTCCATATACTATTTCTGTTATTAAACCTTTGTCTTTTTCTGAAATGTCGTTATTATTTAGCTCATTAGAAAGAACTAATGTTGAGTAAGCCCCTTCTTCTAAAACTCTTTGAACTATTTGTCTTGCTAGTTTTCTACTATTCATCTTTATACCTCTTTAATTATCATTAAATCTATTGTTTAGTGCTATTAATCTAATTAATTGAGAAATAGCCATTAATGTTGCTGCTACATATGTCATTGCTGCAGCACTTAGAACTTTTCGTGCCCCATTCACTTCATCACCAATTAAAAACCCTCTAGTTTCTAAAATTGATAAAGCTCTACTAGATGCATTAAATTCTACCGGAAGTGTTACTAGCTGATAAATTACTGCTGCACTAAAAAACACTATCCCTAGTTTTGCTAACATAGGAAAACTAAATAGTAATCCTATCATAAATAAAAACACTGAAAGCTTACTTCCTATATTTACAACTGGTGCAATTGTTGTTCTTAAAACTAGTGGTTTATAACTAGTTTGGTGCTGTATCGCATGCCCACATTCGTGAGCTGCAATTCCTGCTGCTGATATAGTTGTGCCATCATAAACTTCTGGTGATAATCTAACTACCCTAGAAGTAGGATCATAATGATCACCTAAGTGGTTATTTACTCTTTCAAGTCTTACATCAAAAAGGCCTGCTGCATCTAAAATATTTCTAGCAATTTCACTTCCAGTATTTCCATTCCTAGTATGAATATCACTATATTTCTTATAGGTGCTATCAATTTTTACTTGAGCCCAAAGTGCAATTAAAACCGCTGGTAATAATATAAAATAAGTTGGATCAAAATAAAACATTGGCATAAAACCCTCTCCTTATAAATTATTAACCTAATTTAACATTAGTCATAATTTCATTTCCATTTATATACTGTTCTATAGTTAAAGGCTTTCCATTTGGGAATTGTACTTTTTCAATTAAAATAACTCCTTCACCTGTAGCTATCTTCATCCCATCTTTTGCAACACTTAAAATTGTTCCAGGCTCTTTACTACTTTTTTCATTTAAAACACTACTTTTATAAATTTTCATTGTCTGCTCATTATAAATAGTATGTGCAATAGGCCATGGATTCAATCCTCTTATTAAATTATGAATATTTATAGCTGATTCTGACCAGTTAATTTTTCCAGTGTCCTTATTTAACATTTTAGCATAAAAGGTTTCTCCTTCTTGCTTTTCTGGAGTTATTTTTCCTTCAACCATTCCATTTATAGTTTTTACTAATAAGTCTCCACCTGAAGACATTAATAAATCATGAAGGTCTCCTGCAGTCATATTATCATCTATTTTCACTTCATCCTTTAATAACATATCACCAGTATCTAAACCTACATCCATTAACATTGTAGTGTTACCTGATACTTTTTCACCCTTTATAATTGCCCAATTTAATGGTGCAGCCCCTCTATACATAGGTAAAATAGATGCATGAAGGTTTATACATCCATATTTAGGAATATCTAAAACCTCTTTTGTTAATATTTGACCAAAAGCTACTACAATAATAAAGTCTGGTTTTAATTCCTTTAAGTAATCTATACATTCTTTATCATCTTTTAACTTAATTGGTTGATATACAGGAATGTTATTTTCTAATGCTACTTCTTTTACAGCTGAATATGCCATTTTCTTTCCTCTACCCTTTGGTTTATCAGGCTGAGTAAAGACAGATTCTACTCCAAAAGTTTCTATAAGCTTCTTTAATGATGGTACAGAAAATTCTGGCGTCCCCATAAATACTATTTTCATATCCATTCCTCCTTAGTTATTTAACGTGATCAATAAATAATACTCCATTTAAATGATCATTTTCATGTTGAATTGCTCTTGCTAAAAGCTCTGTTGCTTCTAAAACAAATTCTTCCCCATGTTCATTAAATGCTTTTACCTTAACGTAATTAGCTCTATCAACATCAGCTAATTCTCCTGGTATACTTAAGCATCCTTCTTCTCCTAATTGAGAACCACTCATTTCTAATATTTCAGGATTTATAAATACTCTTAATCCTTCATCATCATATACATCAATTACAAATATTCTTTGAAGAATTCCTATTTGTGGAGCTGCTAATCCTACTCCATCAGCTTCATACATTGTTTCTGCCATATCTTTTAATAGTGTTAATGTTCTATTTGTTATTTCTTCAACTGGTTTACAAGTTTTTCTTAATGCTTCATCGCCATTTCTTCTAATACTTCTTATTCCCATTTTATTATGCCTCCTATATTAAATTGTTTGGGTTAATATCTATAGTTACTCTTATTTCATTATATACATTCTTATTCAACTCATAAAGCCTATCCTTAATTTTTTTACAAAAATCTAAAGAAATTTCTCCTTTAAATACAATTTGCCATCTATAACTTTCTTTTATTTTAGTAATTATACATGGTGTAGGCCCTAGCATTTGTATTTCATTATAGGCCTTTACAATGTTTTCTAACTCAAAAGAAACTTTTTTCATAAAGTTTTTTAAAGCATCTTCATTTTTAGAAAGTCCATTTATTAATAGTATTTTACCAAAGGGAGGATAATACATCAAAGCTCTAGCTTTTCATTCTTCATCAAAAAAACCTTCGAAATTATAGTTTTTTGCATATTGCAAGCTATAATGCTCCGGAGTATATGTTTGAACTAAAACCTTTCCCTTTTTTTCTCCTCTTCCAGCTCTTCCTCCAACTTGAGTTATTATTTGAAATGTTCTTTCTGCTGATCTATAATCTGGAATATTAATTGAAATATCTGCCGCTAAAACACCTACTAAAGTAACATTTGGAAAATCTAATCCTTTTGAAATCATTTGAGTTCCAATTAAAATATCTCCCTCGCCACTTTTAAATTTATTATAAATAGATTCATAAGATTCCTTACTTCTTGTAGTATCCACATCCATTCTTAAAATTTTTGCTTCACTAAAATATTTAAAAACCTCTTCCTCTACCCTTTGTGTTCCTGCACCAAAATATTTCACATACTTACTTTCACATTTCGGACATACCTTCTTACCTTTTTCAGCCCTTCCACAATAATGACAAACTAAAAAACCATTTTTATGATACGTCATAGATACATCACACTCTGGACATTTAAATACATAACCACAGCTTCTACAAGAAACAAAAGTTGACAAACCTCTTCTATTTAAAAATAAAATAACTTGTTCTTTTCTTTTTAATGCCTCTTTAACTTCGCTATATAGTCTTCTACTAAATAAGGACATATTACCTACTTTTAGTTCATTTCTCATATCAACTAATTCCATAGTTGGCATAGGCTTAGAGTCTACTCTGTTTTTTAATTCTACTAGCTCAATTTCTCCTGTTACAGCCCTATAATATGTTTCTATAGATGGTGTAGCTGAACCTAAAATCACCTTGCAGCCTTTTGTTTTACTTAAAAACTCTGCTACCTCTTTTGCTTGATATTTGGGGTTTTTATCTGACTTATATGTATTTTCATGTTCTTCATCTATTATTATAACTCCAATATTCTTAGCAGGTGAAAATAATGCACTACGAGCCCCAACTATAACATTTGCTTTTCCTTCATTTATTCTATGCCACTCATCAAACCTTTCACCATCTGAAAGCTTGCTATGAAAAACGGCCACATCTTTTCCAAATCTCCCCTTGAATCTTTCTATCATTTGAGGAGTTAAGGATATTTCAGGAACTAAAATTATAGCGCTCTTTCCTTTTGATATTTCTTTTTCAACTAGTCTCATATACACTTCTGTTTTCCCTGAACCTGTTACACCCTTTAATAAAACAATATTTTTATCTGTATTTAATATTTTATTAATTGCATATTCTTGCTCAATTGTTAGGTTTTCTTCTTTAAATTCTCTATATTCTCTACTATTATATCTATATACTATCTCTTCTTGAGAATTAAGATAACCTTCTTCTATTAACTTATTTAATTTATATATACCTATTGAGTGTTCCTTAGTTAATT
>NZ_JBOFYU010000123.1:0-17197 GCF_051654825.1 Clostridium sp. | reverse complement strand
ATATTTTTTTATTTTTATCCAAAATATTTATTTAATAATGCTTCTTTGTCATCACTTTCAGTATTTATATTTATATATTGAACATTGTCTATACCGCAAATACCTAACGTACCTTTAACTATGACTGTCTCAATAGGATTTTTTAACTCCTTTTCTATAAAATCAGTGTCAGTTTCAGAAGTACTTACAACCATACCTGATTTTATGTGTGTTAATAACCCTTTTGGTTTGTTTCCTTGTTCAGTAAATGCAAATTCCTTTATAAATACCTTATCAAAAAATCCTTTAAGTATTGCAGGAACGTTGTTAAACCATAGTGGGAATACTAATATCAATTCGTCTGTATCCTTAATTATTTGTTGATATTTTTTTACTAACTCATCATCAGTTTTGCCTTCATTGTATAGTTTTTCCTCTATCTGAGTCATTACTGGATTAAACTTATCTTTATATAAATCTATTATTTCATATTCTACACTGTTATTCTCTAGCTTAGACTTTAATTTCTTTACTATTTCATTGCTAAATGAGTTTTCATTGTTACTTGCTACTATTATTGTTGATTTCATAATTTACACATCCTTTTCTATATAGTCAGTATCTATTTTATCCATAGATGCGCTTATTAATTATCAATGGTTTACTCTTTTTTAAAATTACCATATCTCTAAATTAAATCTGTCATTTTCACATAATTTATTTCATATTTATATTGACCTTTGCTGTTTTTGATTCTTTTCCTCCTAGGTATCCAGATGCTACTTCCACCTTATATTTCCCCTTAGAACTTAAATCTTTAAGTATGTAGCTATTTTCATTTTTACCTACAGATTGTAGTTTTTTCCCATCTACATATATTACATAATTTTCTATACCTGTAATATCGTCTGGCACATCCCATGATATAATAGCGCTACTTCCACTTATACTTGCATTTAATCTTTTCGGTTGTTGTAGCTTTAATGCGGATGTAGTTGTTGTATCTATTAATACTTTTTCTGATTCTTCTCCATTTTCATATTTAGATGTAACTTCAAATTGATATTCTGTTTGAGGATTTAAACTATTTGCTACAAATATTAACTCTTCATCTTTATTCACTGTTCCTATCATTTTTCCATTTTGATATATATTATATTCTACTAACCCTCGTGTATTTTGAGGCGCTTCCCACGAGATTTTTGCTGCTATATCACTTATGTTTTCTACTTTGATATTAATTGGAGTTTGTATCTGTAATGGTTCTCCTACTTGTATATTTATTGGAGTTTCAAATATTTCTAATTTATACACTTTATTAAATACATTTATTATTTCCATATTTTCATTAGCTTTTAATGCTAATTGATAATTTCCATCCTTAACGTCTACTGGTATATTTCCTGTGAATATCACCTCTTGAGCATTTTCATATTTACTCATATTAAGTATCATATCTTTTCCATTGATATGTATTACTATACTTCTATCACCCATTATAGATATGTTTTGATCAAATTTTATTTTAATTTGTATTTCATCATTTGGATTGTAATATTCTTTTTCATTTACTACTACTACATCTTCTATTTTAGGTGCAGTTGCATCTTGATTTCTATTAAATTTTAAATAATTCAAATTCATTTCAGTATAAGACATTTCTTTATTATCTGTTCCCTCATAAAATAGTCCTACATTTCCATTAGGTAACTCTGTTAAACATGAGTATGCAAAATAACCATTTTTTACTAATTTATTATATTTCCAGTCAAATTCATATTTAGGCTCACCATTCTCATAAGTTCCATTTTGATTTATTAATCCTACCCTAACTGTTCCATTAGCTCTAGAACTTGCGTTAGGATTTGAGAATAGTATGGCATCTTTGCCATCTACTTGTTGGCTATAATTAGCTACACTTAATTGACAATATGGCTCTCTTAAATTTGTATCTTCTACTACATCATCATCCCAAGTAGCTCCACCATCAAAACTTGTAGCTATTCTTACATAACTTCCCGTATTTCTCATAAACATCTTTAATTGACCATTAGGCATTTCAACAACTTGACACTCTGTTAATTGATTTCCACTTTGTTGCGTCTCGGCATTTCCTATTTGACCATTGCCCATATCTCTACCATCCGTTGCCGTTTCTCCTATTTTCCAGTTCTCACCGTTATCATCACTATATATTACCGCACTAGATTGGAACCCATATTTATTTGTTAAATATACTGGGAATACTATTCTTCCTGCATATTTTCCATTTTCTATTTGGTGACCTCTACCTGGCCCGGTTCCTAAGAATCTCATCCAATCAACTTTTACATCTTTATTAAGATCTATAGGTTTGCTCCATGTTTTTCCATCATCATCGCTATGTATTAATGAAAGATAGCTAGTTCCTAGTACTTTTAATGGACTTGTACTAGTTAATACATTATCTATTTTTTCATTATTTTCAAATAGATCTCTATCTTCATTCATCACGTAATTAGTTACATTGCCTTGACTATCATATACTTTTCCTTCTTCTCTTACAGTATACTCATTATTACTTTTATCAAATAGTTGAAGATATCTTACTCCATCTATTTCTTTGTATCCACTTCCTGTTTTAGAGTTAGGGAATCCATACCCTGATGCAAAATGAGTTACTAATAAGAATATTCTTCCACTTTCTTTATCTTGTACCATTGCTGTATCTATAGCAGATGCTTTATCTGGGTAATCTAATATAATTTGACCTTCATCCCACGTCTTTCCACCATCTTCGCTTCTTTTGATTGCGGTGTCTATATTATTAGGTGAATCTCCTCCATTAGATATTCTTGCATCTATTGATGCTAACACTGTACCATCTTTAGTTGTATATAATGCTGGAATTCTATAGTTATTAGACCCTAAATTTCCCGGTGCAAATAAGTCTATTGGCTCTGATTTGTATGCTCCTTCTGGTAGATTGTCATCTTCCTCTGGTTGCTTAGTTTCAGATGTTTTATTTATAAGGTATTCATTTGATATTAAATTTGAGTATACATTTATAAAATCTATATCGCCTCTAAATTCATACTGATTCCCTGAGCTTCGTGGAGTTTTTCCTATAAATGCAGAATTTAATCCTTCTATATCACTTAAGAATTTAGTGTCATTAGTTTGTTCTTCCTTCACTAATTCTCCATTTAAATAAATAGAATATGATTTATCTTTTTCAACTTTGAATGCCATAGTATTAAAACCTTCATTCAAAGCTACATTTGCATAAATATGCTTATTTATTCCTTTTGATTCATCTCTTATTTCAACACCTACTTTGCCAGCTGATTTATACATATGAAAATGTGTTGCATTTTTAGTTGAATTTGATATACCTATTAAACTATCAAGTTCATCATTACTTCTAAATCTTGCTATTATTGTACCTTGTTCTAAATTTTTAAGTTGATCTAATTTATCTGATATATTAAGTATATCTTCACTTTTATTTATTCTTATATTTTCATTATTTAATATCATATTTTCTTCTACTATTTCATTTTTTAATTGTAAATCTGAACTTTTTATAATTGGATTTTTATTTATATTATCGTTTCCTATTGCTTGTATTGGTACAGATATATTGCTTATAACTAAGGTTGATATTATTCCTGCAATAACCTTTTTATTTTTCATTTAAGTTTCCCCCCATTATTATTTAATAAAAATATGCACATAATAAAAGCACAAATAAATTAATTTTTATTGTATTATAAATACTTTCTTAATTAAGCTATTTGTGCTTTTGTGTTGTTACTTGTTAAATATTGTTCCTACAAATGTTCTTTCAGTTCTAACTCCTGGTTTTATTTCACCATTTATTGAATATATCTTGTTTCCATCTTTAACAACACCTGCTCCACAAGGTGCATTAAATGGTACTTCTCCTACACTTCTCCAAGCATCGTCTTCTGCATTGTATATTAATATATTTTTATTCCAATTAAACTCATGAGGATCAGCCCCAAAGTACTTTTGTCTAAATTCTTCTAACTGTTCTCCTTGTAAACTTCCTAGATTGCTAACTGCATTATCATATACCTCTTTGTTGAATCCACCTATAACTAACATTTCTTCATCATTAATCTTTACTGAACTAGCTCCTAATAATGATATATCATTTCCATTTAATTCAACATCAGAAACTTGCTCCCATTCATTATCTTCCATATCATATTTGTATCCATCTGTATGAGCTATATCAAATTCGTCAGTATTAGATATTCTCCCTCCACCACTAAACACATATAATTCATCATCTAGTATTTGAGCTACTGATTGAGTTCTAGTTTCAGCTCCTGGCATAGCTGCTATCTCTTTTGTTTTTCCTGTTTTTGTATCAAATCTATACATCTTATTACTTGCCTTACCATCTTGTTTTCCTAACCCAACATAGATATACTTACCTTCTTTTACAGCTATTCCATCACTAAATGTAAAAGGCAAATCTCCTATATGTTTTGATTTAAGCTTTCCTTTTTTATCAACTGTAAATAAAGTCACATTATTTGCTTCATTGTTATCAGTACTTCCACCTATATAATAGACTCCTTCATCTGTAGTAATTGAGCTTCCATATCCTATTTCATATTTTAATTGTGTATGATTGACTTGCTTTAGTTTTCCATCTTCTTGCTTTAGTACATATACATCTGGATAAAGTTTTTTAGGACCTCTATCTACTACTGGTTTATCTGGGAAGTTTGCTCCACCACCAGCTATTATGTAATCCCCTGACTTACCTGCAAGTAGTCCAGCTGTCCCTATATTCTTCTGTTGCCCAAATTGTGCTTCTAAATCTCCACCGTGTTCCCAAAGTATTCTTTTTATACTCTCATCATTTTTATTATCTCCATTTATAATACCTATATTTGACATACTAGTAAGTCCTATCAGTAACGCTGATGAAAGTGCTATAGTCATAGCTCTTGTTCTTTTTCTCATTTTCAATTCCCCCTAATTTTAATTTTTTAAAATTAAAAACCACCTTAACTAAAAGGTGGTTGCCATCATAAATAAACCCAATACACATTGAGTAATCAAAAGATAAATATCCTTTGGCAACTGGCTAGCATAGATTTTATCCTTAGCCCCTTTAGCTTTGCGACCCTAAATTTCTTTAGGTTTGCCTATTAAGTTTTTCACTACTTCATACAATTTATTTGCTAATACATTATGAGCCTCTTCATCTAGATGCATATAATCATAATCACTACATACTACGTATGGCGATGGATTAAAATAATGACACCCTAATTCTTTAGCTACATTTTCATAAAGATCTATTATTTCATAAGATTTTCTAGAACACTCTTTCCCCATAGTAGCATAGCACTCCACATTTTCTATTTCTTTTCTTATCGGCAGCGGTGCAACTATCAATATATTTGCATTGTTGTTCCTAAAAGCTTCTTTAATACCCTGTGCTTTTTTTATAAGTCTAGATAAACCTATACTTATAACCTGGGCACTTGCTCCAAAACGTTCTTTGGTATCGTTAGTTCCTAGCATTATTATTAATAAATCTATCGGTTCATGGGTCATCAGGCAAGGATATATATAATCAAGCCCACTTAGTCCTTCATGTATTGGATCATTAAAAACTGTAGTTCTCCCACTTAGTCCTTCTTCTATTACATAGTATTCTTCCCCTAGTAACTTTTGAAGTCTACCTGTCCATCTAGTATCTTTGTCAAATCTGCCTCCATTTGCTGGATTATATCCATGAGTGTTAGAATCTCCAAAACATACTATATTCATATTTATCACCTACCAATTTTTAGTTTCTGATATTGTGTTTTGTATGTCATTGTAAAGTGATATTAAGTTCTCATCTTTACTATCTACTGGTAAAAATGGTAAACGAGGTACTCCTATGTCTAATCCATCTAGTTTTATCAATGATTTTACACATCCATATAAAGACCCAAAACTAAGCATTCTATATACATATTGAAGCATTATTCCTTGAAGTTCTTTTGCCTTATTATATTCTTCTCTTCTTATTAAATCTTCTAGTTTAAGATATAACTCAGGCATTCCTGCATACGTACCACCTATACCTGCATCTGCTCCCATCATTCTACCTGCTAAATATTGTTCATCCGGACCATTAAACACTAAGAAGTCTTTTCCTCCTATTGCTTTGAACCTTGCTATATCATGAGCTGGATCTGAAGAACATTTAACTCCTAATACTTTTGGATTTTCACACATTCTTTTTAGTATATTATCTGATAAATTAAATCCTGTTAGCTGAGGTATGTTGTATATGAAAAATGGTATATCTGCTGCTTTTGTTATTTCAGTCCAATGAGTGTATACACTTTCTTCCCCTAATCTATAATAAACACACGGTACTGCAGAAGTTGCATCTGCACCATAATCAGCTGCATGTTTTGCTAGTTCACATGCATGCTTTGTACTAGCAGTTCCTACATGTACGATTATAGTCATTTTACCTTTCATTTCATCACAAACTGTCTCAACAACAGCTTTTCTTTCTTCGTTATCTAGTAAAAATCCTTCTCCTGTACTTCCACATACATATAAACTTCTTATTCCTTTATTATATAAATAGTTTACTAACTCTCTTGTTTTATCTAAGTCAACTTCTCCACTTTCCTTAAATGGTGTATTTAATGCTACTGTTATATTTTTAAATTTATCTAATGAATAACTCATATCTTATTCCCCATCCTTTAAATAGTTGTATAATGCTCCTACTACACCTGCATCATTTTTTAGTTTTGCGCCCTTTATCTCAAGGTTCTTAGCAAAGTTTAGCATTACCTTTTCTTTTACCTTTTTACTTACTTTATCTATAAATAATTCCTTTTGTTCACTAACAGCCCCACCTATTAGTATTATTTGTGGATTAAATATATGAACCAGTGATACTAATCCATCTGATATATCATCTATCCAATTATCTACTATATCTCTTATATTGTTATCATATGGTACTTTATCAAATATTTCCTTACCATTTATATCATCAGTGTTTAATTCTTCTTTTACTATTTTTATAAGTGCACTCATAGAGGCATATCTTTCGTAGCATCCGTTGTTTCCACAACTACATTTTATACCTTTATTATTTATAGAAAAATGGCCTAATTCTCCACCTATACCTAAATGACCATTTAGTACTTCTCCATTTACTACTATTCCTCCACCTACACCTGTTCCTACTGTTATCATTACAATGTTTTTGTATCCTTTTCCATTACCTAAAAATAACTCCCCTAGAACTGCAGCATTTGCATCATTTATCACAGTTGTTTTCACGTTATATTTAGATTCTAGCTCTTTTTTTATCTGAGCTCCTTCATAGTTTTTTATATTACCTCCTGTACCTACTACAGTACCAGTATTTATATCTACTTGACCTGTAGCCGATACTCCTATTCCTTCAAAACGCTTTATATTATATTTATCAATAAATGTATCTATTGATTTTAATACAGTACTTAGTATTGGTGTTTCATAGTTATCGAAGCTCACTGAATATTTATCTGATGATAAAATCTCACCTTCTTTATTTAAAAGAGCTATTTTTACTGTGGTTCCTCCAATATCTATACATAAATAATTCATTAACTACATTCTCCTTTAGCTGCTTGTATAAATCTCTGTGCTATTTCTAAAGGTCTAGTAATAGCGCCTCCTACAACTACAGCATATGCCCCTGCACCAAGCATCTCTTTTACTTGATGTGGATAGTGAACTCTTCCTTCCGCTATTACTGGTATTAATATTTCCTTAGATAATTTAGATACTAACTCTACATTATCTATATTAAGTTCTTTGCTTTGTGTTGTATATCCATTGAGAGTAGTACCTACAAAGTCTACTCCACATTTATATGCATTTATCCCTTCTTCATAAGTTGATATATCAGCCATTAATAAAACCTTTGGATATTTTTCTTTTATTTCTTTTATAAAATCATTTATATGTTCATTGTTTAGTCTTTTAGAAAAAGTACAATCAAGAGCTATAATATCAGTATCAACTTTAACTAACTCATCTATTTCTTTCATTGTTGGTGTTATATAAACTTCACTACCTTCATAGTTCTGTTTTATTAGTCCTATTACAGGTAAACCTGTTTCTTTTTTTATTTCTATTATATCTCTTATACTATTGGTTCTTATTACTGGCGAACCTGCTTGTTTTGCAGCTCTAGCCATAAGATACATTATAGATTTTTCTTCTACATATAATGGCTCTCCCGGTAATGCTTGACATGATATTATAACCTTACCTTTTATATCTTTTAATATTTCTTTTTTATTCATTCAAAACACCTTCTTCCATCTCTTTTACCGCTAAATGGCAAGCAACAAAATGTTCTTTACCATCTACCATATATGATTTCATATCAGGTGTCTCTGTTTTACAAATGTCCATACAATGTCTGCATCTTGGATGGAAAAAACACCCGGATGGTGGATTCATAGGACTCGGTACATCTCCCTCTAATACTATTCTTTCTTTTTTATGATTAACATCTGCTACTGGAATTGCTGATAAAAGCGCTTTAGTATATGGATGCATAGTATTTTTATATAGAGATTTTGCATCTGCAAGTTCCACTATTTTGCCTAAATACATTACTGCTATTCTATCACTAATGTACTCTACTACACTTAAATCATGGGTTATAAATATATATGTTAAGTTATGTTTTTCTTTTAATTCTTTAAGTAAGTTTAAGACTTGTGCTTGAATGGATACATCTAGTGCTGATACTGCTTCATCACATATCACTAGTTCTGGATTTATAGATAAGGCCCTAGCTATGCCTATTCTTTGACGTTGACCTCCACTAAATTCATGTGGATACCTATCCATATATTCTCTTCTCATATTTACTGCTTCTAGTAAATCACCTATTATTTTTCTTCTTTCTTCCTTTGAGCTTATTCCAAACTTTTTAAGGGGATCAGACAATGATTGATATATTGTAAACGATGGATTTAAAGATGAATGTGGATCTTGAAATACTATTTGTATTTTCTTTCTTGCTAAGTCCATTTCATCTTTTTTTAGTTTAGTTAAATCTCTAGCTCCATCTTCAAAATTGTATATTATTTCTCCATCAGTGGCTTTATATAGTTGAAGTATTGTTTTTCCCAAAGTTGTTTTTCCACATCCTGATTCTCCAACTAAGCCTAAGGTTTCTCCTTTGTATATTTCTAAATTAACATCATTTACTGCCTTAACGTAATTTTTAGTTTTAGAAAAGAAACCTTCTTTTACCTGAAAATAATTTTTAACTCCATTTAAAGTAAGTAAAACTTCCTTAGACATTTAACGCCACCTCCTTGCATCTAACACATCTAACCATATGAGTCTCACTATTTATAAACTCTTCATTCGGCATTTTATCATCACATTCTTTTATATAATAATCACATCTAGGCGCAAACTGACATCCTGGTGGTCTATCAAATGGATCTGGAGTAGCACCTTTTATTGGGTTTATATCTTGCTCTGCCCCTTTTCCTAGTATAGGTATTGATTTTAATAGAGCTTTAGTGTAAGGGTGTGCTGGATTTTCTAATACTTCTTTAGCACTACCACTTTCTATAATATTACCCATATACATAACAGCTACATCATCTGCTAACTCACACACAACACCCATATCATGAGTTATTAGCATTATAGCTGTGTTATATTCTTTTTTAAGTTTTTCCATAAGTTCAAATATTTGCGCTTGTATTGTAACATCAAGTGCAGTTGTTGGTTCATCAGCTATTAGTATCTTTGGATTGCAACTCATTGCCATAGCAATCATTGCCCTTTGTCTCATACCACCACTAAACTCATGTGGATATTGGTCAATTCTTTTCTCAGCTAATGGTATTCCCATATCTTGTAGTAATTTTAGCGCTCTTTCTTTAGCTTCCTTTTTAGATATATTCTCATGAGCTCTAATCATCTCAACTATTTGCCATCCTATTGTATATACAGGATTTAATGCTGTCATTGGATCTTGGAAAATCATAGCTATATCTTTTCCACGCAGAAGTCTCATTTCTTTTGAATTTCTTTCTAATTCATTTATTTTTATGTCACCATTTTCGCTATGATATATTATTTCTCCCTCTTCTATTCTAGAGAACTTCGGTAATAACTGCATTATTGATGATGCTGTAACACTTTTACCACATCCTGATTCTCCAACTATACATAGTGTTTTACCTCTTTTAAGTTCCATTGATACTCCATTTAACGCTTTATTACATCTATTGTTTGCATAGAAATATGTTTTTAAGTTATTAACTGTAATAATTTTATCCATGATATCCCCCTTATTCAACACTTGTTGGATCTGTAGAGTCTCTTAAACCATCTCCTATAAAGTTTATACTCATTACAAATAATGATATAACTATACCTACAGGTAACCACATCCACCAGTTATTTTGAAGTGTAAATAAATCTTGTGAAGCATTTAATATATTACCCCATGTTGCAATTTCAAGTGGAACTCCAAGTCCTAAAAAGCTTAGGGCTGCTTCTTCTAGTATAAACATTGCCGTACTTAATGTTATGTTTACACTTATTGGTCCTATTATATTTGGAAGCATATGTTTGTAGCATATAATAAAATCATTTAACCCAAATACTTTTAGAGATTGAACATATTCTTCTTCCCTAATTGATAATATTTGAGATCTCGCCATTCTAAATACACTACCCCACCCACAAATAATAAATATTATAACTATATTTGAAGCACTTTGACCTATTATTGAAACCAACATAAGTACTAATATAAGTTGAGGGAATGACATAAACACCTCTGATATTCTTACTAAAACTCTATCTAGTATGCCACCCTTGTATCCACTATAGCATCCTAGTCCAACTCCTATTACAGCACAACCTAAAGCACTACCAAATCCTATAAGTATTGATAATCTACCGCCATATAAAATTCTTGTAAATATATCTCTTCCTATTTTATCAGTTCCAAGTAGATGATTACTTGATGGTGGCTTTAGTATACTTTTCATATCTACTGCTAGTGGATCATATGGAGTCAAAATAGGTGCAAATATACAAGCAAGTAATATTATAGAAAATATTATAATCCCTATTGTTGTAAGCTTATTAGAAAACATTTTCTTTACTAATCTATTCTTTGGCTCTTTAAAGCTCTTATTTTCTTCTCTTTCTTTTATTTTATCAAATTTATCATTTAATCTTTTTTTCGGTGATAAACTTATCATAAAATACCCCCTACTTTTCAAGTTTAACTCTAGGGTCTAAAATAGCAGTAAATATATCAACTAAAGTACTTGCTATTAAAACCATTGTTACAAACATTAATGCTATAACCATTATTAGATTATAGTTTGCTGCTCTTATTGCAGTATTAAACACATTTCCAACACCTGGCCACTGGAATATAGATTCTATAACAACAGATCCTGCTATAAGAGTTGGTAATCTAAACCCAACAAGTACTATTACAGGAGTAAGTGCTACTCTAAATCCATGAACTAAATTAACTCTCCATTCAGGAAGTCCCTTACTTCTTGCTGTTTTTATGTACTCTTTATTCATAGTATTTAACATACTTGTTCTTGAGTATCTCATAACCCCTGCAGTCATTGATAAACCAAGTACAAGTGAAGGAAGTATTAAATACTCTATTCTATCCATAAAGCCTTCCATTCCAGGTACCATCCTACCACCTGCTGGAAGTACACCTAAATTCAAAGAAAATATAAGTATTGCAACCATTCCAAAGAAAAATTGTGGAATAGATACACCAATCATACCAGCGATAGTCATTACATTATCTTCGATAGAGCCTCTTCTTATCGCTCCTAAAACTCCTAGTATACTACCTAAAACTGTCGAAATTATTAACGCTGCTCCTGATAATTCAAGAGTTGCAGGTAAAGTATCTTTTATAATTTGAATCACAGGAACACCACTACTTGAACTATATCCAAAATTCCCTTGAAGTAATTGCCCTAGCCATTTAAAATATCTAATAAAAAAACTATCATCAAGTCCATAAGCTTGTCTAAGAGCTAATAGTTGTTCCTCTGAAAGTCTAGCCAAAGCCTCTGGGTCCATCAAATGAGAAACAGGGTCACCTGGAGTTAAATCAAGTAAAAAGTATATAATAAAAGTAATTATAAACAACATAGGAATCATTCCAAGAATCTTTTTTACTGTATATTTAAACATACCTTCTCTCCTTTATTTTATTAAAGGGCTGTATAAAACTTATACAACCCTTTATATAACTTCTTAATTAACTTATCTATTTATCTCTATCTATATTACTCTGCTAAAGTCCACTTGTGTATATCCCACTTGTAGTTAAATTGAGGATTCCCTAATTTTTCTGGCATACCTTGTATCTTATCAGTCTTAATTACAAATACTGGTTGATAGTATAGTGGTAATGCAAATAACTCTTCATTTTCATATTTTTGAAGTTCATTGAAAGCTTTTTTAGTTTGTTCTGGATCTATACTTGCATTAGTCGCTTTTATTAATTCATCTAACTCAGCTACTCCTGGAGTATGAGAGTTAAGCGCAGCACCTGTTTGATATCTATCATAATATTCATGCATAGATAATGCAGCTGTTGCACCATAGCATAAGTCAAAATCAACAGCACTTGGTCCATTTACTGGATCTTTAGGAAGTGACCATAATAATGTAGCTAAATCACCTTCAACAAGTCTGAATTTCATCTTTATTCCTACTTGAGCTAAACTATTTTGTATTATTGACATTAAGTCAACAGTTTGTTGATCTGTATAGTAATAAACAACATCTAACTCTGTATTAGGATCCCAGTTAGCTTCTTTTAGTAATTCTTTTGCTTTTTCTGGGTTATACTCATAATTATTAAGTCCATCCACTTTATCTAATCCATTAGGAGTTAAACTATTTGCAGGTATAGCAGCACCTTCAAATATACCTTCAAGTATAGAATCCATATCAAGTGCATACATTATAGCTTGACGAACTCTTTTATCTGCTAAAGGAGCTTTACTTCCATCAGCTTTTGGGAATTTATTAGCGAAGAATAATCTAGTATATCTAACATCAACCTTCTCTATATCCATTCCTTCAGTTCCATCTAAAGCTTTAACATCTGCAATGTTTTTAGTATATGAATAATCTAATTTACCAGCTTTTGCATTTGTTACTAAGTTTGGATCACTGTCTCCAGGACTTGGATTTAAGTGCATTTTAAATGATGGTGCACCATCCCAGTATTTATCAAACCCTGCAAGTGTTGTATAATTACCCATTTTTACCTCTTCAACTTTAAATGGTCCAGAACCTACAGGATTTCTAAAGAATTCTGCTTGTTGGAATGTAACAGGGTCTACACTTTCAAGGTGCTCTTTAGGAAGTATCGCAAATTGTGTAAATGTAAGTAATGCATCTGGAGCTAAGTCTTTAAACTTTATCTCTATATTATTCCCATCAACTATAATACCTGATATTTGATCAGCTTTTCCTTCTATATATTCAGTTGCACCTTCTATTTTATTAAATGTATTTGCAAATACACTATTTAAAACTGTAGTTTTTAAACTATATTCTATACTCCATTTAACATCATCAGTTGTTAAAGGTTTTCCATCATGCCAACTAAGATTTTCTCTAAGTTCAAATTTAAGATTTTTACCATCTTCTGATAATTCATATGATTTAGCTAATTGTCCTTCTCCAGGTATTGGGTTTAAGTTTTCATCTGCAAATATTAGTCTGTCATATAATACTTTGTTGTAAACAAATGTACCTGGGTTTAACCATGGAGTTTCAAAAAATTCTTCTGGACCTCCATTTGTGTAAAGCGTATTTGCTTGACCTTGTTGTTTGCTTGGTGTACTGCCTTTTTCATCTGCACTTTCATCACTTGCTCCTGAGCAACCAACTACACTCATAGCCATTAATGAAGCAACTGCTAAACTAATAAACTTTTTAGCCTTCATAACATCATCCTCTCTTTTTAATTTTTGAGATATAATTTATTCAAGGTATTTTTAAATACCCAGTAATACAAATTAAACCAAAACTTCTTCATCATTAAATCTATACAATGCATTTAATGTATTTAGTTTTGTTTGATAATAACATTCATTATTAATGAAGTAAGTATATAATACATCTATCATTATTAATATTGGAAACTGAGGTGATATACAGTCTCCAGCCTCTAGGTCTTTAATTGTTGGTATTAATATAATTTCGTCACAAAAACTTAATAGATGAAATGATTTATTTGATGTAATCATTATGATTTTTGCTCCATTAGACTTAGCAATACTAATCCCTTGAAGTATCTCTTTAGTTATACCGCTTAGAGATATAGCTATAATAACGCTTTCCTGATTAGCAAGTGATGATAGCATTTTGATTCTATGAGAATCATGAACAGCTTCAATATTTAATCCAAGCCTCATAAACCTTAGATGAACCTCTTCAGCTACAATTCCTGAACTTCCCATACCAAATACGCATACTTTATTTGATTTTGATAATAATTGTGATATTTTTTTCATTTGATTTTGATTGATCATTTTATGACAACTATCTAACAAGTCTTGATATGTATTGATGACTAGATTTGAAATTTCTTCTTTATTGTATTTACTAATGTTTTTTTCATATTCAAATATAAATTCTCTAAATCCTTTATATCCACATTTTTTTGCAAACCTTGATAATGATGCTTCTGAAACAAATAATTGTTCAGATACTATCTTTGCTGATAATGTTCCTTGTTCCTTGTTGTTGATAAAAAAACTAGCAATCGTTTTCTCTGCATTAGTAAAACTCTCATATCTTAACTTTAGATTTTTAAGTACTGAGTTGTCAGAGTATTCTAACATAACTACCTCCTATTTATACTTTTCTAAAGTTAAATTTTATCTGTTTATATTCCTTCTTTATACCTCAAGTGTAACTAAATATTAGTTGCTTTGCAATAAAATAACATAACTTTGAAAACATTTTCAGTTTTTTTTCATTATTTAATGTTTTTTCATTATTTTCGTTAATATTGTCATATTTAATGAAACTAATTTCAATATAACAACATTAATGGACAAACACACAAAATAAAACTATCACTCTATCAACAAATATCATAAGAATATATATACTAATATAGAGTTGATTTTACGATATATTATAAAGAGGAGAACTACTATGAATAATAAATCAAATATTCTAAGTAATATACCATTTATATTTGAAAAAAATATAGGCCAATATGATAAAAATGTAAGATTTGTACTAAAAAATGGTATAAATACAACATTTTTTACACAAGAAGAAATAGTAATTGCCTTAACTAAAATAAAAGAAGAACATACAAATGATCAAAATGATAGATTAAACAATATAAAAGAATATGAAACTAGCGTATTGAGAATAACATTAGAAAATGCAAATCAATATCCTGAAATTACAGGTTTAAATGAACTTGACTGTAAAATAAACTACATCAAAGGCAATGATGAAAATGATTGGAGTCTAAATGTACCTATCTATGAAAAAATAATATATAAAGATATATATAACGGAATAGATTTAGTGTACTATGAAAATCAAGGTAAACTAGAACACGACTTTATAGTAAGCCCAAATGCTAATATCAATAGTATAGAGATAAGTTTTGATGGGGCTGATGATATAAGTTTAGATAATGATGAGAATATATTGATAACTATTAAAGATCATACTGTTGTAATGTTAAGACCTAAGGTATATCAATATATAAATGATACTGAAATAGAAATAGATAGTAGCTTTTTAATAAAAAACAATAACGTTACTTTTAATATATCTGATTATAACAAAGATAAGATTTTGATAATAGACCCTGTATTAATGTATGGAAGCTATATAGGAGGGAGCAATGATGATAGAAGTTATAGTATAACTATAGACAATAATCAAATTGCTTATTTAACTGGATCCACGCTTTCTACTAACTTTCCAATAAAAGATGCCTATCAATCTACTTTGCAAGGAGGTCGTGACATATTTTTGACTAAAATAGATACTGCATTAAGTGGAGTAAGTAGTCTAATATATTCAACATATATTGGTGGAGATAGTGATGATGTTGGTTATGGTGTAACTGTAGACAATAATCAAATTGCTTATTTAACTGGATCCACCTCTTCATCTAATTTTCCAGTGAAAAATGCATATCAAAATACTTTACAAGGAAGTTCGGATGCATTTTTAAGCAAAATAGATACAACTTTGAGTGGTAGTAATAGCTTAATATACTCAACATATATTGGTGGCAGTAATTCTGATACAGGGAACGGTGTAGCTATAGATAATAATCAAAATGCTTATATAGCAGGATCTACCTATTCATTAAATTTTCCAGTTAAAAATTCATACCAAAGCACTTTTCAGGGAATTCGTGACGCATTTTTAACCAAGATAGATACTACTTTAAGTGGCACAAATAGCTTAATATACTCAACATATATTGGTGGCAATAATGATAATGTTGGTAGTGGTGTAGCTGTAGATAATAATCAAAATGCTTATATAGCAGGATACACCTCCTCTATTAATTTTCCAGTTAAAAATGCATATCAAATCACCTTACAAGGAGTCTATGATGCATTCTTAACTAAGATAGATACTACCTTAAGTGGTACTAATAGCTTAATATACTCAACATATATTGGTGGCAATAATTATGACTTGTGTAAGAGTGTAGCTGTGGATAACAATCAAAACGCTTATATCTCAGGTTACACATATTCTACTGACTATCCTTTGAAAAATTCATATCAAAGTAGTTTACAAGGTACAATTGATGTATTCTTGACAAAAATAAATACTGCATTAAGCGGAGTAAATAGTTTAATATATTCCACATATATTGGTGGCAGTAGTTCTGATTATGGATCGGGTATAGCTGTAGATAATAATCAAAATGCTTATATAACAGGTAACACATATTCTTCTAATTTTCCAGTGAAGAATGCATATCAAAGCACTTATCAAGGAAATTCTGATGCATTTTTAACTAAAATAGATACAACTTTGAGTGGTACAAATAGCTTAATCTACTCAACATATATTGGTGGCAACAATGATGATGCTGGCTATGGTATAGCTATAGATAGCAATCAAAATGCCT
>NZ_JBOFYU010000122.1:0-11783 GCF_051654825.1 Clostridium sp. | reverse complement strand
TCTGAGATAATAGGAAATGACTTGTATATGATGGGAACATTTATGGTAAATGGAAAAATAATAAAAAAAGATATAATAGGAAGTAAAGAAGAAAATATAGAACTTGGAATAAAGTTAGCAGAAAAAATACTAAGAGGTTAGGGGGATGCTTTATGAGCAAAGTTTACATAATTGGAACAGGACCAGGAGATGAAGAACTTTTAACTTTAAAGGCTGTAAGAAAGTTAGAACAATGTACAGCAGTTCTTTATGACAGATTAGTATCAAATAATATACTTAATTATCTTTCAGAAGAGTGTGAAGTATATTATTGTGGAAAAGAGCCTGGGTGCCATTATAAAACACAAGAAGAAATAAATCAAATGATAGTTAAGCTTGCAAAGGATGGGCACATAGTTGGAAGAATTAAGGGGGGAGACCCATATGTTTTTGGTAGAGGTGGAGAAGAAGTTCTTTCATTAGTGGAAGAAGAAATAGAATTTGAAGTTATTCCAGGAGTAACTTCACCTATATCAGTATTAAACTATGCAGGAATTCCAATTACGCAAAGAGGGATGGCTCAAAGCTTTCATATAGTTACTGGAATGACAGCTGGAGTACAAAATATTAATTGGTCAGCATTAGCTAATGAAAAAGGTACATTAGTTTTTATGATGGGATTAAATAATCTAGATAAAATAGTTGAAAACTTAATTAATAATGGGAAAGATAAAAGTACACCATCAGCTGTAGTAATGAGGGGAACATCATCTAAGCAAAAAAAGGTAATAGGAACTTTAGAAAATATAAGTGAAAAAGTAAAGGAAGCAGCACTTGAATCACCTTGTATTATTGTTGTAGGTGAAGTTGTAACTTTAAATGATAAATTATCTTGGTATGAGGAAAAGCCTTTATTTGGAACTAATATTTGTGTAACTAGGTCAAGAGAGCAAGCTTCAAATCTTAAAAATAAGCTGAGAGAATTAGGAGCAGAAGTTACTGAAATCAACTCTATAAAAATAGAAGAAACTAAAGAAAATTTAGGACCTTATGTAGATAAGTTAGATGTTTATGATCATATATTATTAACCTCAGTTAATGGAGTTAATATGTTTTTTGACTTTGTAATAGAAAATAGAATTGATATTAGAAATATAAAAGCTAAATTTTCAGTAGTAGGAAAGGCTACTAAAAAAGCTTTAGAAAAAAGGGGAATTCAAGCCTTTGTTATGGCTCGTGAATTTGTTGGTGAAGGTTTGTTTAAAGCATTAGAGCCACATTTAAAAGAAGGAGAAAAAGCATTATTACCATGTTCATCATCAAGTAGAGAATACTTAAAGGATAAAATGGAAAAACTAGGTTTACAAGTAGATAGAGTTCATACATATAATACTGTTTGTGGAGAAGTTAAAAATAAGAGAGTATTTGATGAAGTAGATATAATCTTATATACTAGCCCTAGTACAGTGAAAAATATGGTAGATATGTTTGGTATAGAAAAAATAAGAGAAAAAAGAAATATAGCTATAGGGCCTCAAACTTATAAGGCATTAAGTGAAAAAAATATTGAAAGCCATATGTGTAAGAAACATTCAGAAGATGGATTTTTAAGTGAAATAGTAGAACTATATAAAAGTAATTTTTAATTATTGTATAAATAATTAAAAAAGTTTAGAGATATATTTTAATTTAATATTAATGGAAGTTAGGTGGATTTTATGATAAATAGGGGTAGAAGGTTAAGAGTCAGCTCTTCAATAAGAGATTTAGTGAGAGAAAATACTTTAACTATCAATGATTTTATTTATCCTCTTTTTGTAGTAGAGGGAAGCAATATAAAAAAAGAAATAGCTACAATTCAAGGAAATTATCATTGGTCAGTAGATAAATTAGATGAAGCAATAAGAGAAATAGAAGAAGTAGGAATAAAAAGCATAATATTATTTGGAATTCCAGATAAAAAGGATGAATATGGTTCTGAAGCTTATAGTGATGATGGAATAGTTCAAAGAGCTATAAGAAAAATAAGAAGTATATCTAAGGATATTTATATAATTACAGATGTTTGTATGTGCCAATATACTACACATGGTCACTGTGGGATATTAGAAGGTGAAATAGTTCATAATGATTCAACTATAGAAAGATTAGGATGGATAGCCGTATCACATGCAAAAGCTGGAGCAAATATGGTAGCACCATCAGATATGATGGATGGTAGAGTTGGATATATGAGAAATGCTTTAGATGAAAAAGGATATGAATATGTATCTATAATGAGTTACTCTGCTAAATATTGCTCAGCATTTTATGGACCATTTAGAGAAGCAGCTCATTCAGCACCACAGTTTGGAGATAGAAGAACATATCAAATGGACCCTGCAAATGGAAAAGAAGCATTAAGAGAAGTTGATATGGATATTGAAGAAGGTGCAGATGTAATAATGATTAAACCTGCTATGTCATATTTAGATATAGTTAAAGGAGCAAAGGAAAGAGTAAATGTGCCAATATGTGCTTATAATGTAAGTGGTGAATTTGCAATGGTAAAAGCAGCAGCTAATGCAGGCTTAATAAATGAAAAGGCAGTAGCTCTTGAGATGTTATTATCTATGAAAAGAGCAGGAGCAGATATGATAATAACTTATTATGCATTAGAAGCTTCAAGATGGCTGAAGGAGGATTAATATGAAAAATGCAGTTATATTTCATGAATCTAATAAATATATGCCAGGAGGAGTAAATTCTCCAGTAAGAGCATTTAAAGATATGGGAGTAAATCCTCCAATTATTAGAAGTGGTAAGGGCGTAATAATTAAGGATGAAGAGGGAAAGGAATATATAGATTTTGTTTTAGCATGGGGACCTATGATATTAGGACATTGTGATGATGAAGTAGTTACTTGTATAAGAGAAATATCACAAAGTGCAATAGCATTTGGAGCTCCAACAGAATTAGAACTTCTAATGGCAAAGTTTTTATGTGAGAATCTAGATAATATAGAAATGGTTAGAATGGTTAACTCAGGAACAGAAGCTACTATGAGCGCAATTAAGCTTGCAAGAGGATGGACTAAAAAAGATAAGGTTATAAAGTTTGCAGGTTGTTATCATGGGCATTTTGATGGATTTTTAGTAGAAGCAGGATCAGGAGTATTAACAGAAGGGATACCAGGATGTTTAGGAGTACCAAAGGATAGTATAAAAAATACATTGATAGGTGTTTATAATGATGCAAATCAGGTAGAAGCACTATTCAATGAATATGGTGAAGATATAGCAGCTATTATAATTGAACCTGTTGCAGGAAATATGGGTGTTATAAAGGCAGAAGATAGCTTTATGATTAAATTAAGAGAACTATGTGATAAATATGGTGCACTTTTAATTTTTGATGAAGTTATGAGTGGATTTAGAGTTGATTTTAAAGGTGCTCAAACATTATTTAGCATTAAGCCAGATTTAGTAACATATGCAAAAATAATGGGTGGAGGGTTACCTTGTGGAGCTTATGGTGGAAAGAAAGAAATCATGGAGAGCCTTTCACCTTTAGGCGGAGTTTATCAAGCAGGAACAATGTCAGGAAATCCTGTAGTAATGGCAGCAGGACTTGCAACATTAAATAAATTAAAAAACAATAAAGATGATTATTATAATCATATAAATGAAATTGGTGAAAAGTTAGAAAAAGGAATGTTAGAAATAAGTAAGGAAAAAAATATTCCAATGACAATTAATAGATATGGTGGAATGATGACTATCTTCTTTACAGATTTAAAGGAAGTAAAAAGTTATGAAGATGTTAAAAAGTGCAATGTTGAAACATTTAAGAAGTATTTCCTTCATATGTTAAGCAAAGGGTTTAATTTACCACCATCACAATTTGAAGCCTTATTTTTATCTACAAAGCATACAGAAGAGCAAATAGATAAATTCCTAAATGCATTTAGAGAATTTAATTTATAAAGTATAAAAGAGAGGTTTAAATTATGTCAAAAGCTATAGTAGTTGTTTCTTTTGGAACAGCAAATTTAGAAGCAATTAAAAAGCTAGATTTAATAGAAAATCAAATAAGAGAAACCGTAGGAAATAAATATAAAGTAATTAGAGCTTTTACATCAAAAGTATTAGTAAATATATTAAAGGCAACAGAAGGTATTTCAATACCTAGACTTGAAGAGGTTTTGTTTAATTTAAATAATGATGGATATACTGAAGTAATAGTTCAACCACTTCATGTAATGGATGGTGGGGAATATGCTTCAATAGAAAAAACAGTTAATGAGTATTATTATTCATTCCATAAAATTAAAATAGGAAAAAGTATTTTAGGATATATGGGTGAGGAATTAAAGGAGGCTTGCAAAAGTCTTGTTAATGCAATAATGGAGCAGATTCCTCAAAATAAAAATATAGTATTTGTTGGTCATGGATCTAAGACAATAACCAGTGAAGTATATTATATTTTAGAAGAAGCCTTTAAAAATGAAGGATATAATAATGTGTATATTGGGACTTTAGAGGGTGAAAGAACAAAGGAATCTGTATTAAATAGATTAAGAAAAGATAATATAGATGATGTAATTCTAATGTCTTTATTAATACTTCCAGGTAATCATGCTAAAAAGGATATAGCTGGGGAAGAGCGTTCTTGGTATAGTACCCTAAGAGATTCAGGAATAAATGTAGAATTAAGCTTAAAGCCATTAATTGAATATGCTGGTGTTAGAGAAATTTATATAAATAATATAAAAAAATTATTATAAATAATTGTTAAAATGAAATATAAAATCACATGTGTAATTATATTGTAATAAATAGTAATTACAATGTGATTTTTTTCTTATATATCTTTAAATTGTATAAATTTGATATTTATAGTAGAATGAATCTGAATAATATAAAAGGGGGAAGTTTTAGAAGGTGAAAAAGGATGTAGGTAAACTTATAGTTGGAATAGGTGCAGTTTGTTTAGCAATATATATTGGAGGATTTATATTATGGATAGCTTCAAGTATAGTTGTAGTAGCTTATATTTTTAAAGAGAAAAAAAAATACATAGGTATTAGTGGATTTTATAAAGACATAAAAAATGTGCTAGCAATAATAGCTGCAATAGTTTTATTAATTGTTGTACCAATAAATTTTATTAAATCATCAATTGAATATAGTAAAAGGGTACTTGAACAGCAAAAACAAGAATTTATTTTAGAAGGAGAAGGGTCAGAGGAAGAAAAAAGAGCAAGTGTATTAGATGCTAAGTCAAAATTTGAAAAAGATATAAAAGATGGTAAAGACATTAAAAGTTCAGGTATATTAACTAATGATCAGATAGAGAGATATACTATAAGTGAAGATGAAATAATTAAATATAATAGTGAAAGAGAAGTAAAGGAAAAAGAACAATATGAAAAATTAGCAAGGAAGTATGTTAAGGAAAACATTGAATCTACTCCAAAGAATTTTATAGGAACAAAATCTGCTTATAATGAAGATAAAACAAAATTAACTGTAAAAGGTAGATACACAGGAAAAAATCAATATGGGGTATCTATTAGAGGGTCATATGAATTGGAATATGATTTAAGTACAGAGGAAGTAATTAATTTAAACATAGGAAAGGAAAAAGTTGAATAATTAGTATTTAACGTTGATACTTTTAAATATGTTAAATAAATATCTTTACTGTTTTTAAAAGAATTGATTATTATTGGAAAAATAATTGAAAAATATATGATTTAGATGTATTATATATAAGTATGAGTTATAAAGTTTATAACTTAAGGGGAGTTATTGTTAAAAAAATAACAATAAAAATAATGTAGGTGGTGCAAAATGTATAGTAATGAAATTCATAACTTAGCTCATTCAGCTGAGGTAAAATCAGGATTATTCAACAGAAGCAAAACAAGATACATAGTAAGTGCTATGTTAGGAAGTTTATTTGTTAGTTTAGGTATTATGCTTATTTATTCAATTGGTGGAATTATGCATCATGCAGGTGTAGAAACTTACAAAATATTAATGGGAGCATCATTTGGTGTTGCATTAAGCTTAGTATTAATGGCAGGTGGAGATTTATTCACAAGTAATGCTATGATAATGACAATGGGTGCTTTAGAAAAAACAGTTTCATGGATGGATGCATTAAAGATTTGGATAGGAAGCTGGATTGGAAATATACTTGGTGGTGTTTTAGGCGGTGTATTATTTGTACAAGCTGGTTTAGCATCAGGAAAAAGTGAGTATATTGGAGAATTTATAGTTAGTAATGCTTATGCAAAAATAAGTGCTCCGGCAGGGCAATTATTTATAAGAGGTATATTATGTAATATACTTGTATGTTTAGCAGTATGGATGTGCTATAAGTTAAAAGAAGAAACAGCTAAGATATTAATGATATTCTGGTGTTTATTCACATTTATAACTGCAGGATTTGAGCATAGTGTTGCCAATATGGGATTCTTAGCAATGGGATACTTAATTGATCCATCAACTATTACATTAGGTGGATATGCTTATAACATAATAATAGTATCATTAGGTAACTTTGTTGGAGGAATATTATTCCTTGGTTTACCATATTACTTTATTACAAGTGGAAACAAAGATAAGAAATAATTTATATATTATATAAATTTAATAATAGAGTTTTTAAAAAAGGCTAGATTTTCAAATAAGAAAATCTAGCCTTAATTTTATACTTCAAATATCCACCCATCAGGAGCCTCTATATCACCTACTTGTATTCCACAAAGAATTCTATATAATTCCTTTATAGTTGGACCTACTTCAGTTTGACTATGGAATACATGCATTTCATTTTTATACTCAATACCTCCAATTGGAGTTATAACAGCAGCAGTTCCACATGCACCTGCTTCTTTAAATTCATCTAAGTTATGGACTAAAACGTCTCTTTCAATTACTGGCATATTTAAATACTTCTCAGCTATTTCCATAAGAGAATATTTAGTTATACTAGGAAGAATAGATGGTGATTTAGGTGTAATAAACTCACCAGATTTAGTTATTCCGAAAAAGTTTGCTGCCCCTACTTCTTCAATTTTAGTATGTGTAGCAGGATCTAAGTAAATACAGTCTGCAAAACCTCTATCAGCTGCAATTTTATGAGGATGTAAAGATGCTGCATAGTTTCCACCAACTTTTTGTCCTCCAGTTCCATAAGGAGCAGCTCTATCATAATCTGCAATCATAAAGTTACAAGGAGTTAATCCATCCTTAAAATATGCTCCAACAGGTATTGCAAAAACACAAAATATATATTCAGATGCAGGTTTAACACCTATATTATTACCAACGCCAATCATAAAAGGTCTTAAATAAAGTGTTGCACCAGTACCATAAGGCGGAACATAAGCTTCATTAGCCTGTACAACTTGTTTACATGCATCTATAAATTTCTCTACAGGAATTCTAGGCATTAGCAACTTATCATTACTTTCATTCATTCTTTTAGCATTTCTATCTACTCTAAATAATTGGATTTTACCATCCTTTCTTCTATATGCTTTTAGCCCCTCAAAGCATTGTTGACCATAATGAAGTGCAGTAGAAGCTTCACTTATGCTAAGCATATTATCTTCAACTAGCTTACCTTCATCCCAATTACCGTCTTTCCAAATTGAAATATATCTATAATCAGTTTTAATATAATTAAACCCTAGATTATTCCAATCGATATTAACATTTTTGTCCATTTTAAAAGCCCCCAATCAATTTTATTATATATTATTCTATCACTAAAATATGGAATCTTAAATAGAAATTACATAATTTATCTATTATTATGCGATAATCCTTATTGCAATAAAGTAAAAAAGATTGTATAGTTAATGTATAAGATATAATTGGAAAAAAATTCAATTATTAACTTTAAATATAATAAGATTTTCTTGAAAAATTAAAGCAAGTATATGCAGAATACTTGCTTTAATAAGGAAGTTAAAAGATATTAGAGAGATTTCATGTGGAGATTAATGGACCTTCGAAATAAGTTTCTTTGAAATCTTTCTGATATCAAAATTTGTGGAGGACGAGTTTAAAGGTCACAATTATCAGCTTCTTCTCCATATCGAACAGAACCTTCAGTAGAATAATTATCTTTAGGATCATTATCTATAAAGATACCATCGTTAGCTTTGGGAGAATTATTTTGATAATACTTGTTGTTTATTTTAGTATTTGTTTTAGAAGTTTTCTTAACCATATTAATTCCTCCATAATTAGATTATTTGTAATTAGTATTGGTTAAAATTAAATTAATATACAAGAACTTTAGAAAGGATGATAAAGATGAACAAAGAAATAATTTCTACACAAAATGCACCACAAGCCATAGGACCTTATTCTCAAGGGATTAAAATAGGCAATATGGTATTTACATCAGGGCAAATACCATTAAATCCAGAGACAGGAGAACTAGTTACAGAAATAAAAGCTGCAACAAAGCAATCTTTAGAAAATGTAAAAGGTGTTTTAGCGGCAGCAGGAAGTAGCTTAGATAAAGTTGTAAAGGTAGGGGTATTCGTAAAGGATATGAATGATTTTGCAGCAGTAAATGAGGTTTATGCTGAATACTTTAAAGAAAATCCACCAGCAAGAAGCTGTGTAGAGGTAGCAAGATTACCAAAGGATTCAATAATCGAAATAGAGGCTATTGCAACAGTATAATAGCAATAAATATATATAAAAATCGCTAAACTTAATAAGTTTAGCGATTTTTTATTTATTTAGTTTCAGTTAGGTGCTTCCAATAACGTTTAGGCATACTTCTTTTTTGAAGTTTAGGATTTAATCTTTCTTTTATAGTAGTAGAAGTAAAATAATCCTTCCAAAGATCAGAAAAATCATCAGTATGTTTTGATAGCAATAAATAATCTTCTCTAGACATTTCGACTATTTCCCAGGAAATTTTATTGTAAATAGAAGCAATTTGTCTATTAACATCATGTATTATCCAATTTTCATTAGAAAAACGTCTTTGAAAATGATCTGAAATAAGCTGAAGTATATCATTATCAGGTTCTATTGAAGCGTATAAAAAATTATCATTTATTGAATTAAACCTAACAAAGCCAGTAAATCTATGGGCTTCTAAGGAAACTCTTTTATTTATTAAGTCAACATTTTTAACTAGTTCTAAATGAAGATGATTGTGCACATTTGAACCTAGTTTAAAAGCAAGCTTTAAATATTTAAAACAAATAATTCCTTTATCAGTATAGTTTGATAAGTAAATCTTATATATTTTATTTAAACATAAGGGATCTATTTTACTAGAAATAGCTAACTGAACCTTTTGAGCCTTTTCTTTATTTGTATCAATATTAATTATTTCAGATAAGAGATCAGCTTCAAACTCATCTTTTGTACATATTTTACTTGGTGGAACCTTTGAATAAAATCCATCATAAATGGAAGTTAGTAAGCCTTCAAATGATCCATCATATATATAAACTAACATAATATATTCTCCATAAATTAAAACTCTCCAGTTAAGGAGGTAATCTTATCCTTAGGTAATAGTATTTTTTTAGGTGAGCTTAATATAATGCCACTTTCTGTTTTGGATAAATTATCATCAAAAAATGATAATTGCTCTGAATTTTGCTTTTCTAAAGCAGGTCTATCAGAATATAAAAGCCTATTTCTAATTTTTTCATCATCAAATTTAACATCACCATAGTACTTACCCTTACATGTTATAAAATATTGAGCTCTTTTTAATACAATACCAAGAGTTTTTAAGTTCTCAAAGGATAGAGAGTGAACTCTTCTAGTAGTCATTATTCTTTTAGCTGATTTTACTCCTATTCCAGGAATTCTTAAAAGCATATCATAGGAAGCTTTATTAACTTCAACAGGAAAGAAATTTATATTATTTAATGCCCAAGAAGTCTTTGGGTCAAAGTTTAAATCAAAACTTTCATTAGGGTCTTTTAATAATTCATTTGCCCTAAAGCCATAAAATCTTAATAACCAATCAGCTTGATAAAGTCTATGCTCTCTAACTAAAGGAGGATGAGTAATATCAGGGAGAACTTTAGTATCCTTTATAACAGGAACATAAGCAGAATAATAAACTCTTTTAAGTTTATATCTATCATAAAGATTTTGTGATAAATTAAGAATCTTAAAATCACTTTCTGGTGTTGCTCCAACTATAAGTTGAGTGCTTTGTCCTCCAGGAACAAAGAGAGGTGTAGACCTTATTTTCTTTTTTAAATCCTTATGCTCTAGAATTGAATTTTTAATAGTATTCATAGGAGCTAAGATATTTTCTTTTTTCTTTTGAGGAGCTAAAAGTTTTAAGCTATCTGAAGAAGGAAGTTCAATATTAACACTCATTCTATCAACATATTTTCCAGCTTCAGTTATAAGTCTTTCATCTGCTCCAGGAATAGCCTTTAAATGAATATATCCATTAAAGTTTTCTTCAAGTCTAAGCTTTTTTACTACTTGTAATAATAGTTCCATAGTATAATTAGGGTTTTTAAAAACAGCAGAGCTTAAAAATAAGCCCTCAATATAATTTCTCTTATAAAAATTTATAGTAAGACTAATAACTTCATCGGGAGTAAATGCAGCTCTTGGAACATCTTTAGTAGAAGCATTTACGCAATATTTACAATCATAAATACAATAATTAGTTAATAAAATTTTTAAAAGAGACACACATCTACCATCAGGGGTAAAGCTATGACAAATACCGCTATTTGAAGCATCTCCTAATCCATCAGATTTATTTTTTCTTTTAGATCCTGAAGAAGAACAAGAAACATCATATTTAGCAGCAGCAGAAAGAATCCGTAGCTTTTCATTTATATCCAATATAATCACCTTACTTATTTACGTATTAATATATAATATATTATACAGAACATACGTTTGTCATTCAAGAGTTAATAATTGTAAAGTGAAAGAGATAAGATTTAAACTCTACCATTCTCTACTCATTTAAAAAATCTCCTCTGTAAATTATATGTATACAATATAGTATACTTTTTAAAAGAAAATTCTACTGTGCTATTTAAGTATATGAAATATTTATTCGATTTTTTTATTTGTAAAATAAAAGTGAATAAATATAGGGGGATGGGGATAAGATAAAAGTGAAATATATATAAGAGGAGAGAATTTTATGTTTACAATAATGGCAATAAAAATTGATCCAAGAGATGCAGCAGCACCAAGGGTTCAAGATATTTTAACTAAATATGGGTGTATAATTCAAACAAGATTAGGATTACATGAAACAAGTAAAAATACTTGCTCAAATTCAGGGTTAGTTATTTTAAATTTATTACATGAAGAAAAAGAAGAAATAAAAAAATTAAGTGATGAGTTAAATAATATATCAGGTGTAACGGCAAAATTAATCGAAATTTAAGCTTTAAATGGTATATAAAGTAATATATTACTAATACTTTCTTGCAATATGTATAAATGGATATATAATATACATATTAAATATTTACTTTAAAGAGGAGAGAAGAAATGAAAAACTTAAAGAGAATTAGTGCTTTATTATTTAGCATTATTTTAACTTTTTCACTTTTTGCGGGATGTACATCAAAAAGTGAAAAGAAAACAATTAATATTTTAAACTATGGAGAAAACATTGCAGAAGGATTACTAAAGGAATTTGAAAATGAATATAACATAAAGGTAAACGAAGTAACTTTTGACACAATGGAAAAGATGTATATAGAATTAACATCTGGAAAAACAAAGTGGGATGCTGTATTAGTATCTGATTATATGGCTGATAGAGTAATAAA
>NZ_JBOFYU010000121.1:0-16418 GCF_051654825.1 Clostridium sp. | reverse complement strand
TGGTCAGGAAGTTTACCTGAGTGTTGCTATAATAAAAATAATACGCAAAAAGATTAGGAGTCCGCTTAGTTGCGAGCTCCTTTTTAATATACAATAATTTATTTGATTTTGAAATACGCTACTTTCTGGAGCGCTTACTAAATTTTAATTGGTTTAATATGATTGCCAATAGTTATTTTAGTTTGGAGAAAAGTAAGAATACTACTTTACTTCTTATAATTCGTACATATGATGCATTATTAGATTATGCATTTGAAACTAAAGATGTTAGATAAGATTAATTTTAAAAAGGAGAGAGAGAATTGTGAAATTATTTTTAATAGGCTTAAAAAGATACATTAAGAATTTTGGGAAATTTATTTGTTATCTCTGGTTAAGTATATATGCAATATTATCAATTATAATGGTATTTATGTTTGTAACAACATATATAAATCCAGTTCAAGAAATATTAGCTTTCTTTGGATTATTAAGTTTTCAAATAATAATACCTATTTTAGCTTTAACTTGGAAGTATGGTAAGAAATTTAGAATAAGAACTTTAATAGTTTTTGCCTCAGTATTTATTATTGGATTAGGTTTAGGAACTCAAGGTGTTAGCGAAACTAAAGATGAATATTACGCTAGAATAGAATCTACTAATAGAGAAGACTTAACTGAATCAGAAAAATTTTATGCAGATAAAAAGAATTAAGAAAAAAGAATAGCTGAAGAAAATAAAGATAAAACTTTAGAAAATAATTTAGTGGAAGATGGTACAGAAGAACCTTATTTGGTAGCTAACGGATGGTATGCTGGAGACAATATTATAACATTAAATCCAAGTCATGCGATATTAAAGGAGACATATTATTATTTTAAATTAGAACCTGGTACATATAAATTAAAATGTGAGCTAACTAATTCTAAAGCTCCTTTTGCTATGATATTATTCCAAGGAACAGAAACTGTAAATGAGATAGATGTAAATGGTGTAGAATATCAAGTTTTCCACAAGTTAACAACTTGTACTTTGAAGCAAATAGCAAATTAGAAGAAACTTTTATATTGGAACAAGAGGTATATTTCCAAGGTAGTGACAATGCTATTTTTTCATTTTATAAATTAGATTAAAAAATGAGTAATTATAAACTTAATTATGGGTTCATGAGCGCACTTAGTGCAAAAGTACCAATAAGAAAATTTACCTTCCATAAATTACAGTATTTGTATTTATGGAAGGTTTTTTATTGTCTAATAAACGTTTGTTTTTGATATAAAGATTTTCAATTATCTTTTTTTAAAGGTCTTAAATTATCAAAATCATATTTTATATCTGAATTGAAGTTATATTCTTCAACAAAGTTAATATGCTCCCATGCTAATGGAGAAATATTCTTTAATAGCTCCTCATTGAAGGATTCTTTTTCTTTCAACTTTTCTATAGCTTTTGAAATATATACTGTGTTCCATAATGTAATAGCATTTATTAAAATATTTAGTGCGCTAGATTTTTGTAATTAACAATAGTTTCCTCAACCTTATTCAATCCATCATCATACATTTTCCAATTTGATATATTCGAAAGTTGATTATAAGATATTTTTTCGGTTGTTTCTTATGACATCTTATTAAGTCCTACTAGTCTCAATACCATCATGATTATTTTATCATCTTCACTAGGTTCTTTATTTGTTTAAGCATAGATAAATTGATTCTCAAAACCTGTCCAATTTGATACCTCAATAAGTAAATCAGTAATATTTATACTCGGTAGGGGGGGCGAGGACATACGTGTAAAAATCGGCATCTTATGGATTTAATTCCCATAAAGTTACCGGTTTTATTTTAATTAATATATTCATACTCTTTTACTCTTCTGTAAAATGTATTACTTTTTAGATTAAGAAGATCCATTGCTTTAACAGCTGTAATTTTTCAATTCTTCCAATCATTATAGACAAGTTCAAAGTTATTACCTACTGTGGGCAGCGTCAGCAAAATACGGATTTACAAGCTACGAAATTTCTGACGCATAATTAATACTTTTACGCTTTATAAACATATAGATTTATTTATTGTAGAAGATTAATAAAGTTATTCCAAACAAACATTTTATTATATTTATATGGTTATTCTTCTAGTAGATATGTTACTTACTTCATCATCATGTGTAACTATTATTATGGTTTTACCTTGACCATTTAAATACTTTAGTAATTTTAATATATTATCTTTATTTTTTTTATCAAGAGAGCCAGTAGGTTCATCAGCTAAAATGATATCACATGGCTTTAATAATAATCTTGATATAGAAATTCTTTGCTGTTCTCCACCACTTAGCTCATATATTTTTTTATTTTCATAACCGTATAATCCAACGGCTTTTAATGCTTGACTTATTTTTTCTTGTTTTTCATTTTTAGATAAGTTAACGTATTTTAGAGCTAAGTTAAGATTGCACATTACAGTTTCATTATCTATAAGAGCAAAGTTTTGAAATAAATAACCTATATTTTCACGTATTAATTTAGAGGCCTGTGTACTGTTTACTTTTATATTAGATATTCCATTTATATTTAATTGACCTTCATTAAAATCTTCTATTAAGCCTAAAATATTCAATAAAGTACTTTTTCCACTTCCACTTGGACCAGTTATAGAGAGAATCTCTCCTTTTTTAACAATTAAGTTAAATTTATCTAAAATAATTTTACTTCCGTAGCATTTAACAATATTTTGGGCTACAATTATATCCATATCCTAACCTCTCTTTATAGCTTTAACAATATTTAATTTTTCAACTTTTTTTAAATTTAGTAATGATACTATTAATTCTGCAATAGCTGAAAATAAGTAAACTAACCAATTTATATTAAATCCAAATAAATATAAAAATAATAAAAATATTGATATAAAGATCCATGAATACAATAAATAAATATAATATCCTTTATATTTATCATAATGCTTATAACCATGAAATGATTTAACAACGATGACCTTTTTATTTTGAATAAAGTAATTTAATGTGTTTTGAACTATCATAAACATAATTATAGTCATACAAATTGAAACTATAAAAATAATTACTGAAATTTTCTTTTCTAAAGCATAGATACTATATGCTACATCATCATAGGCTGAATAGATATTAACTAAATTTCCATAAATATCTAATTCGTTAGCTTTGTCTTTTAAAACACTATTAAAATCAATACCAGTAGTATCTATTTTAAATGGATTTGAAGTATATGCAGCAACTTTACTATACTCAGATAGATTTGAATTATTTTCCGTTACTACTTTTATTACAGGATCTGTTACATAATTGCCATTTTGAGAATTTACCAATATGTTATATGAAAATAAACTTTGATTATCCTTGCTATATATTATTTTAACGTTATTTTCTAAATAAGCAAAATATTCAACAATTTCTTTTTCAAAATTTTTATATTTATTAGGAACTATTATAATAGTATCTGATTCTTTTTCAGATATATTTATAATATCATTATTATAATCGTAAATAATGTTTTTTAGTAAATAATTAGGGTTTATAGTTGCAAGTGATTTTAAAGGGATAGGTACGTCAGCATGTTCATTTAATTTTATAAAATCTTCTTCAAACTCACAAAAATCTGCTAACATGCCACCTTTTTCATTAAAAAACATATATAAATTCTGTAGCTTTAAATTAAAATCTTCTGATATAAATTCTTCATAACTATCACATTTAATCCCACCAATAAATTTATAATTCTTAGTTTCTTCCCACTTTTTATATGATGTTTTATAAAAACTATTTATTGAATCATATTCATTAATAAATAATGAAGTGCATAAAATAAATATAATTAGTATTAAAACTTTTATTATTGTATTTAAACGAATCATTAAGTTTAGATCTTTTTTATCTTTTATCATACTAGAAACTGATATTTTATTTATATATAAATAAGGTATTGACAAGAAAAAAAATGTTAATAGTAAGTTAATAATAATATTAACACTAAGTATGAGTATAAATTTAAGTATAAAGTAATTATATTCTGTAACAAAAAATATAAACATAAATAGATTAATTAAGATATTTATGAAAAATTGAGATAGTAATAATTTTTTTATATCATCTATCCATATATCTTTGGTACTATATCCAATCATCTTTTTTATTGCGAAATCCTTGTAGGAATTTATGATTATATATAATACTATTAGAGACAGTATTATATATAGGATTATTATAAATAAATAAATGTATATATACCAATAAGGAGAGTAGGTATCGTTAGTAATAATATCTACACTGATATTTAAATCTTTTGATAATTGATTAATAAAACTATTTAAATTATCTTGGTTATCAAGATTAACTACACAATCTCCACTTAGGGATTTTTTATTAATGGCATTTTCTAAAGACGTTATAACGACTTTATTATTATTTCTAAAATCATAAATTGATCCACTTTGTTCTTTGATATTGCTATTAAACGATGATAGAAAAAAATTTTCCTTTAAATAGCTTTCATTGAAAGACTCCTTTGTCATTAAATTTAAATCATTAAGAAAATAACTATTTTTAGGATAAACATATTTAACTAATATTGATTCGTTTTCAGTTAAATGTGTAGTAGTATAAGTTATATTTGCATTAAATTTATCTAAAATAGATGTTATCTTATTATAAACTTTATCTGAAGGAATATTATCGATGGATTTATCAATACGTAGAGTATAGCTAGTATCGCTAGTTTCAATATTTTTTAATTTATTAAATTCAATAATGTCATATAAGTTAAATAATATTAAAAATGATATTATGGAAATAACAGAGTATCCTATTAGTAATATTTTTTTCACATTTAAATTCTCCTTAAATAAGATAAAGAAAAAGCAAATAAATTTACTTTTCCTTTATTTTAGTTTTACCAATAATTATAATACGAATTATAAGTGCTTGGATTTCTAGAACCCTCTACTTCACCATGAGCCATCTTACCTGGACCTTTAGTATCTTTATCGTATACATTATCAACCATAGCTGTAGCAGAATGATCTTTTTTCCCATGAGCATACTTTGAATATTGTACATGTTTAAATGTTAATGTATAGGCATATCCGTAATCCCAATCATAACCATCTACTTTTATTACGGTACGCAATTCAGGCGCGTTATTTGGTGTATTAATTTTCTCTGCTTTTGGTGAAGCAGTAATAAATGATACAAAAGCTAAAGTACATGTCATAATTTTAATAAAAAATTTTTTCATTTTATTCACCTCCATTTATATACAGTAATATATTAACATAATTTAAAAAAGTTGTAAACGTGATAATTTGAGAATATAATTTCAAGGACAATACAAGTAAACTATCCACATAAATTCAATATAAATTAAAAATTTTACCTACTGAGTGGAATTATTTAAAGTCTATGCCAAATAGCATTTCATCGTTAAATAGATTGATATTTATAATAAAAAAACTACCTGCTATGCAGGTGTGTTCAGATAAGCTTAAGCGTTGAGTATGAAAAAAACTCCTTTTGTCAATAATTAAAAGAGGTTTGCATCCAAATTTAATAGACAAAAGGAGGTCATCCATATAAGGGGGGACGCCGAGATACGTGTAAAAACCGGTAAGTTGATGGAAATTTAATCCATAAAGTTGCCGGTTTTATTATTACATATTTTCATACGCTTTACTTCTACGATAAAAAATATGGGTTTTTAAATTTAAAAGCTCCATACTTTTTTAGCTGTTATTTCTCCATTTTTCCATACATTAATAAATTTATTCTTAAAGCTACTTCTAACATTTTAATTAATCCAAGATAAAAAAATCAGTTAATCTCATAATTAAATTTATAAGTTTCTTTTCCTTTGTTCTCTAATCAACGTACTTTTACTTATTTGAGTTAACTTAACTACCTCTTTATAGCTATTATCTCCTCCATTAATAGTTAATAATGCTAATGCATTATCAAGTTGATATTTAGTATATGACTTTGGTCTTCCCTCTTTAAATCCAGCTTTAGTCCTTGCAATAGCCTTTCCACTTTGAGTTCTCTCTATAATCATTGCTCTTTCAAATTCCGCGAAAGCTAGAAGATTCGTAACTATTAACCTTCCCATTGGGGTATCTTCTATAAGTCCCATATTCAATATATGTATTTTCACACCCCTATCCATTAATAGATCTATATACTGTAATCCCTCTTTTGCAGTTCTACAAAATCTATCTAGCTTAGTAATTACAAGTGTATCTCCATTCTTTAGCTCATGAAGTATATTATTAAATATTTCTCTATCTTTAGCAGCACTATAGCTTTCTTCTATAATATTAGCAGTAGGATATCTTTCTAATATAGATCTAGTCTGTTCTTCAATACTATTTCCATCTAACTGACCTTTAGTACTAACTCTAACGTAACCTATTATTTTAGTATTAATAATGTTGATACTACCATTATTTTTATTAAATTTAATATGTATTTCTCCTTCTTTAGTAGTTACTATATTAGAATCTTTTTTTAGTCTGTCAATTAACTTACCATATTTTTTAGTATCTAGCTTAACAGCTCTTTCTGTAACATCGTTAAAAGCATTAATGCAAATATAATCATGGTATTTACATACTCTATATTCTATATTGTTTATTTCATAAGTTTTTATTTCTTCCTTATCTCTATAAATCCTAAAATCATTCTCTAATATTTCTTGTATTAAATCTTGCATTTTTTCTCCTTATTTTGGCACTAAGTTAAGACACCGCTCTATATCTCAATTATAGGTTGAGTCTTCATCGGTGTCAATACTTTTAAGTTATACTACCGTTATGTAATATATTAAATTAATATATCCGCAATAATTCTATTACAATCCCTTTGATATTTTTCATCAGTTACTTTCGCCCTTAACATCTCTATTTCAAGCACTAATACATCTTTCTCTAACTGTTTACTTGGGTCATTTTCTATCTTTTTAAAGCTACTATATTTATTCCTAATCTTATTAAATTCATTCATTTTTATTTATTCCCCATCAACTAATCTAAAATTATTATCCTATCACTATCTTATATCCATTAAGAATCAACTTTATATTGCTTTTGCTATATTTGTATTACTTGTACTAACAATCTATCAGATATAGAACAAAAAAGAGGTAGCTTATTACTGCTACCCCTTAATGATCCGCTTACTATTGATATACTATTATATTTATAACTAACCCATTAGATACTATTTTCAAAATTTGATTTTCTTCATTATATTCTATTTCAGTATCATATCCTGTCCAATAAGTGCCATATAGACCTTTACTTTTATAGTTTTTATATTTTCTCAAATATTCCCACTGAATACCTACTGTATATTTATCCCCAGCAGCCTCTCTTATATATATTGGAAATATTTCATTGATTATACACTGTCCATCATCTTAACGTTACACTGTAACTCTTAAATGAGTTGAACGCTCCCAATCTAAATCGTGCATCATACTGTTTACTGCCCAATAATCTCTTTTAACTCCCATCTCTCTTTTCCTCCTAGTTGTTTTTATCTATATTTAAACTGTACTACCAATTTTAATATTTCAATAAAAATCATTAGTTTTTCCTAGTCTTTTATACCATTTTTATTTACGTCATAGTTCAGTTTATCCATACAAACCATATTTATTGATGATTTTTCATATAGTCTACAAACTTTTAGCAATATTTCAAAACAAATTTTGTTATAGATTTGAAGCTAAAAAAATATGTAATTAAGTCTAATTCATAAAGTAAGCTATTTGAAACAATTTAAATACTCTATAAATAAGTTTATATGTAAAATTTCCCCATCAAGTTGCCGGTTTTTGCATGTATCTCGGCGTCCCCCCATATAAGCCTATAAATATCATTCTCATTATTTTTAATTCCTGAAACTAATGGTTGTAATATACCTAAATTATCTGTAATATCCTTTTTTATCCCCTTGCCTCAATATCTTTAATACTATTTCTGTATAATCACCTTTTCTTTCTGGAACTTACATTTGCCCTATGATTATAAATTTTTCTTCTGGCTATAGTACTATTATAAAAAAACCTTCCACAAATACTGTAATTTATGGAAGGTACAATTTCTTATTGGTACTTTTACACAAATTGCGCTCGGGCCCCCTAATACCTTAAAGTTTCTTCTCTACACATTCTACTTTGAACCATATATGCTTCTTTATATGACTCCAATAATTCATTATCGTTGTTTAATTTTTCTATTACCCACGGTTGCAGCATATATGGGAATACTGGGTTATTTAAATTATCAATAAAATATTGATTGGTAGCTTTTCCTATGACCATCATATGTTCCAAGTGAACTACAGCTCCACTATTTAATGGTAGCTCTTCTGTATGATCTTCTTCTAGATATAATCCATAAACTATAGCTTTTTTAAATGTATCCAACGAAACTAAAAATTTACCTGAATTCTCTTCAACTTTCTTAGATGTATGCTTGTCCTTAAAATAATTATAAATCGCCATTATTCCTGTAATAATTAAAATAAATACTGTTAAAATAAAAAATAACACCTATCACAAAACCATACTTATCTCTAAATTCAATCATATACATCTTCTCAACTATTGTATCTGGTAAAAATAGTATCACTCCTGAAGCCAATCCTAAAGCCAGCATTATTTTAGTTGGGAGCTTTAAAAACTCCATAAAATTAAAATCCATTTGCATCTCCTCCTACGTTAATCATATCTTTAGATTATAGCAAAAAAGAATAACACATATTTATAAAGAGTCTTTTTTCGATACACCTATTTTTTAACTCTCCATTATCTATGTTTATCCATATACTGTTTTAAAGCCATACTTACTAAATCTCTTTTAGTATAAGTTTTATTCTCATCACAGAACTTACCAAACTGCTCCCAAATAATATTATTAACTCTTGTCGTTGCTCTATAATCTTTCTTAGTTTCAACTGGTAACTCTATAATAATACTCTTGTCATTTTCTCTGTCATACTCGTCCTCATACTTTTTGTCATATTCGCCTTCATACTGATTTAACATCTTCATTATTCTATCATAGTTAGTTGCGAGACCTAGTATATTTTCCTTAATATCTTTTGGTATAATTATATTTTTATTCTCCTCTATGACCTCCGTAAGAGCTGTAGACGCCTTATATTCTTCACCTCTTACTATTGTCTTATTTTCTTCATACTGTGTATTATCAACTAGTTTGAATTGATTCCCTACTCTTTTATATCCTGACTTATTTAATTTTTTTCTAATACTGCTTTCATTTACTGAAATTTTTTTGCAATGCTTACAAGACTTTCTCCTTGCAATAATTCTTTATTAACAAACTCGCTTAACTGATCTATAGTAAAATCTTTAAATACCATAAACAAACCTCACACATCATACTCTAATAATACTATTGTCCTACTCTAAGTTAATTTTTTCAATCTAAGAAAAAAAAAGGAGGTGCCTAAGCACCCCCCCACATATTTATAAAGAGCCATTTTTTTACGCACTAATTTTAAAAAAGGTGTTTGGCGAAGCGAGGCTAGGGCAAACACCAAATTAACTATCAAAAAAAGAAATAGGTATCATTATGATGCCTATTTCTTTTTATCTTCTAAATTAACAGAATAATAATCTTCCTTTTGTACATTATTTAATTTATATTTAAATAATATTTTTAATGAAGTTTTATCATTTAAATTTTCTTTAATTATTATATCATTTTGTGCATTTTGTATTTTATCATTAGGAAATTGAAATATTAAATCTGTCAATATTGTTTCATTATTTTTTACAATTAATGAAATATCAGTTATATCTTTATCTTGTCCTACTGTACTTATTGAATAAGCATCACTGATATATACTTCATTTCCATTTGAAACTAATGTATAATTTTCTAACATTAAATCAGTACCAATTACATTAAATTTATAAATTTCTAAATTCGTATTGCTTTTAAATACTAACAGTACAATTAATAATCCTACTATACTAACTAAAAATAATAAATATTTTTTAATCATTTTTTAAAATGGTAATGAACTATCTACATACATTTTGTTATTTACAAGTGCTAAATACAAAGTACATGTAGAACCAATAGGTGCACTACCACCTATACCAGCCCAAGAACCATCCACAGTTATTTGATTAAACCATCTTAACTCAAATAATGCTGCTTGTTTTGTTGAAGTGTTTTCACTCTTTCTAATCATAGTTTTAGTAGGGTTTCCTGTTGCACCAAAGCCACTAATTCCTTCTCCGTAAGGAGCGTTATATCCCTCAGCCTCTGTCCAGAAACTACTTGGACCATATCTTGCAACATAAAAGTTAGCATAAAACCAAGCTTTTGTGCCACCAACTTGACGTGAAATTTTATGATTTGTATACCTTGTTCCATATGAATCTGATACAATTTCACGTGAATTTTTTGATGGTTCAATATTTATTTCAATAAAAGAACCATCTTCAAAAGTAAATCTTTTATTTGTTTCGGTATCATTAATATCAAAATAAGAAAAGTCTTTTGGAAGTAAATTTTCTGCTCCATCCTTATAACAATCCCAAGGCTCATTGTTTTCTATTTTTTCTTTTAATATAATTTGTTTCTCAATTGAAACATCATTTTCAAGAAAAAATTGTTCTAATTCATCATCACTTGAAAATCCATAATTCATAATTGTTTTTTCATGATCATTATTTAATAAGGTTGATGCATTTGCACTTTCACTTACTGTCATAAATATTCCAGTAAGTGTTAAAGTAGTGGTTAAAATAATTCCTAAAATTGATTTTTTCAAAAAATCCCCCCCTAGTTATAAATATAATTATTATCACACTTTATAATTTACCATATAATGTAAAAAGTGTAAATGGATATTTTTAAAAATGCGGTATATATTTTTAGAAATATATGACGTGGGATATGATTATTAAGTAACTATTTTAAGTACACTCTGGGATAGATATCATATATTATGGAAAAGAACCATATCATATTCTGACCAAATACTTTTTATACTTTGGTTTAATAACTAGCTTTAAACTAATTATATAAAATAAACCCAGGAAATTACCAATTTTTACACCTATCTCCTCATCCCCCTAAAAACATCTAAATCACTCCATCAATAGTATAAAAATAGGGCCTCTAAAAAGAACCCACATATTTATAAAGAACCATTTTTTACGCACCTTATTTTTGTAGTACTGTTCTTATTTTTCCTTCACTACATCCAAATTCTTTTGCTATAGCTCTATTACTTAACCCTTTTTCTTTTAACTCATAAACTTTAATCTTAAACTCTTGTAACTCTTGTTGCTTATCAGTTAATCCATTCTCATTCCTACGAACTTCAACTCTTCTCTTATTGTTTCTATCATACTTAACCCTAACCCCTATTATAGTTTTCATACGCTTCTGCTCTGCTTCTGTTAACTCTAATCTTTCTATTAGGGGTGACGCCGAGATACGTGCAAAAACCGGTAACTTGATGTGGAAATTTTACATATAAACTTATTTATAGGGGTACAATCCTACTTTTGCTGAATACGTACGTTAAGTATTATTTTTAGTTTTTAATTTTAGTAGAGTATACCCTATTGGAACATTAACTAACATAAGTAAAATCAATGCTTTGAGGTGTCCCAATAGACTTGTATCATAACTATTTTTAAATTTAACCAATCTATGAGTTTTGATAGTTACTTAATAAAACACTAAAATCGCTACACCCATTGTAATTACTGGCTTAATTTTGCTTAACGTACGAAATTCGCATTTTTAGGACGCTACCCCTATAATAGGGTACCCGATGGAGTGAATCCAATTAGGTAAGAAGTCCTTTAATGGACTTCTTTTTTTGCTTTTTTGGTACACCAGCCTATCATATATCAATTCAAGTTGTAAATCCATTACTAAAAAAATTTCATTAACTATGCTCCTTCGGAATAGCAGCTTAAATTTTTCAATTCATTTTCCTTTACAACTCACTTCTATATGTAGTCTTTGGCTCATCAAAAAAACATCAACATTATACAAAAATAAAGCAACTATTTCATTGGCGATAGTTACTTTATTACTGTTAGAATTGTATAGAATGTATAGCCCGTAATTACAATCTATACAGTTTTGGTATCCTATCCGAACTTTAATGTTAAAAAACTCTCAGAAATTATAGTTGACAATTTTATGGTAATGAAATATTCTATATTTAGAAATAATTTTGTAGCTACTTAATTATTTCTAAATATTATTAGAGGTGTAAAATATGAAAAGGAAAGTTGGAAGACCAACAGATTTAAAAAAAGATAGTTTAATAAGAGTTAGAGTAGATTCTGAAGCTTTACAATCTATAGATAAAGTATTAGAAGATGTTAATCAAAATAGATCAGAAGTAATGAGAGAAATGTTACCTATAATATCTAGCAGAGACTTTGAAAATATGATTTCAATAAGTTCATTAAAACGATTAGAATTATATTCAATTGAGTGTAATAATTTGATTGATAGAAATGACTTTAGTATCAAGTTAGATGATGTTTCTGAAAAATATCCTGCATTTGTATTAGAATCATCAACGCCTATTTTATATATAAAATACCCAACGTATAAAGTAAGAATATTATCTTTTGATATAAAACAAGATATCCTAACTTCCATTTTAAAGGATATAGATGGAATATCTGAGGTTTATGAAACGCAATGTTCATTATTTGATTCATTAAAGCCTAATAGTTTTAATACTAATTATTTATGTGAGGTACTGTGCTTAAGAGATAACTTAGAAGAAAATGAGACTACAAAAGATTATATATGTACAAAGTTAAAATCTAAAGACATTAAATACGAGGTATGGCCAGCTTATTATCTTAAGGCTAAACCGGTCAAAATAAAAAGTGAAAATGATCAAAAATATGTAACTAATTTTAATTTATAAATATAACTAGGTATCATTATCTCCAATTAGAAAAGCCAGTTATTCAAAAATCACTTGCTTTTCTAATTACGTTAAACTAAACTTTAGAAAATATAACAACTGTTACTGTAGACACTTGCAATGATGAGGTGTTTATAAATATTAAAAACTATCTAATAAAAATATTATTCTAGAATAATATTTTTAGGAAGAACCCCCAGCTAAGTTGAGCCCTATAAAACCTAGATTTAAAGTTACACCTGTGATGTTGATTGATTTAATAAAACCTTTAATACCGCTATTTATCATAACGAATCCCTCCTTTACTTGACTTGCTGGGTTTATTTGATAGTCCTGCCTTGGACATACTGGAGGGTAGTCCTTCCTAAAAACACTATAGATAAAGTATATTCTTATAATATATAAAATTCAATATATTTAATTTAATATATTATAAGTTATTAGATTTTTGCTAAATAGCTTTATTTTATATATTAATATCCACTAATTAGATTAATATTTTAGTTTAATTTTGATTAAAAAAGTATAAATTTTGTATAAAAATGTTATAGTTGTATATATAACTATAAATTTAATTAAAGGGTGTGTATTTATGATTAATTTAGATGATTTATTTAGTATCGATGATGAGGAGAAATTTATAGAACCAGATAGGATATTTTCAAGTCTAGTTAAAAATAGTGATTATGAATATCTTAGAGATGTACAAACAGAGATATTAAATGCATGGTTTAATAGGCGAAATGATAAAGATATAGTGTTAAAAATGAATACAGGTGCTGGTAAAACTTTTGTAGGACTTTTAATGTTACAATCTAGTTTAAATGAAGGTATTGGACCAGCTGTATATTTATGTCCGGATTTACAATTAGTGGAACAAGTTATGCAAAAATCAAAAGAGTATGGTATAAAATGTGTAACATTTTCAAATAATCCAAATAAATTTCCAATAGAGTTTTTAAATAGTGAAGCAATTTTAGTTACTGTCTTTGATAAATTATTTAATGGAAGATCTATTTTTAACAAGTATGATATTGAAATAGGTAGTATTATACTCGATGATGCTCACTCATGTATCTCTAAAGCCAGAGATAAGTTTACTTTAAAGATTAAAAGCTCATCTACCCTATATTATGACATATATAGAATATTTGAATCATCATTACATCAACAAGATATTGGAAGTGCTAAAAGTATATATGACGGAGATAAAAACACAGTAATGCAAATTCCTTTTTGGAGTTGGATGGATAATATAGAAAGTGTAGCTACTATACTTTCTAATGTATCACACCATTTTTTAGAGGCAGAATCTAAAAAAGATGACGTAACTAAAAATATTTATTTTAATTGGCCATTATTAAAAAATAATTTAGAAAGTTGTAATGTTTTTATTTCAGGTGATACTATAGAGATAACACCACATTGCTTACCAATTAACCAATTTAAAGCATTTGAGAATGCAAAAAGAAGAATTTTTATGTCAGCAACATTATTAGATGACTCCTTACTAATAAAAGAATTAGATATTAATGAAAAAGCTGTAAAATCACCTCTGATAAATAGCAAACAGTATAATATAGGAGAGAGAATGATTTTAATTCCATCATTAATAAATGAATCTTTAGATAACACTAAATTATCAGAAATAATCAATGATATAGATAAAAATATTATAGTGTTAACTCCTAGTTCTTATTCTAACTATACTAAACGATGGACCGATATGGGGGCTAAATTATTAAGTAGTGAGAATATTTCATTAGGGATAAAACAATTAAATGAAGGTGAAAGAAATCGTTTCGTACTACCTAATAGATATGATGGAATTGATCTCCATGGAAATCAATGTAGGGTATTGATTATTGATGGTCTACCATTAGGAACAACCTTATATGAAAAATATTTAAATATTGCTAGACCAAGCTCGAAAATAGTTAAAACAATATTAACTCAAAAAATTGAACAAGGAATAGGAAGAAGTACAAGATCTAGTAGTGATTACAGTGTTGTAATTTTGAGTGGAGCTGATTTAGAAACATTTGTTTCAATAAATGAAAACAAAAAATATCTTTCACCCCAAACTAGAAAACAAATGGAGATAGGAGTTAAATTCACAAAAAAACTTCAAGAAATTAATGAAACTAATGCAGAGCAAGCATTATTATCAATAATGAATGCAAGTTTATCAAGAAATAATAGTTGGATAAAATTTCATAATTCAGAACTGCAAAAAGCAAAACAAGAAGATATTAACTATATTCCAATTGAGTTAGCAACATTAGAAAGACAAGCTTATAAATTATATAATGCTAATAGATCTTTAGAAGCTAGTAGAATTATAGAAAATGCAATTAATGATTTAGGCGATAAATTAGATAATTGTGATAAAGGTTGGTTTTTACAACTAGCAGCATTTTATTTATATAAGAGTGATAAGATTGAAGCTGTAAAAAAGCAAATAAAAGCACATGAGCTCAATATTAATTTATTTAAAACTATTGAGGGCATAAAATATAAGAAAGTTGAAAAAAATTCAGGTTTACAACCCAATAGAGTGCTTAAAAATATTATATCTTATGATAATGGAAATGCTATTATTATTTATGTAAATGAATTATTAGGAAAACTTATTTTTGGTGGAGATAGTAATATGTTTGAAGGTGCATTTATGGAACTAGGAATATTTTTAGGTTATGATTGCCAAAGACCTGAAAAGTCCTTTGGTAGAGGTTTACCAGATGTGTTATGGCATATGTCAAACAATAATTTTCTTATAATTGAAGCCAAAAACGAGGTTTATAAAACTAGAAGTCATATATATAAAAGCGAAGCTGAACAAATATCTAATAGTTATAATTGGTTCTCAAAAGAATATAAAGGAAAAACAGGATGTCCAATATTAATTCATCCATCTAATAAAAAGGAGGCTTCTGCATATCCTAATAGTGAAGTAAGAGTTATGACAGAAAAAGAGTTAAATAAATTGAAACAGAACGTTACATCACTTTCAAGATATATTTCCTCAAATTTTAATAATCCAATTACTACAGAATTGATAGGCAAACAATTAAATCTATTAAACCTTACACCTGATAAATTTATTTTAGAATATACAACCAACATATTATAAGATATGTTAATTAATTTCGCTAAATTGTTCTTTTTAGCAAAATTGGAAATATTGACGGTTTTAAGCCATTTGTAAGTTATGATATAATATAAAACTAGTAGTTAATTGTTTAGTAAAGCTAAACTTATGCAAAAAAGATAGCATTTCGTTTCTAAAAAAACGAAATGCTATCTTTTTTACGTAAGCGCTCCAGAAAGTAGCGTATTTCAAAATCAAATAAATTATTGTATATTAAAAAGGAGCTCGCAACTAAGCGGACTCCTAATCTTTTTGCGTATTATTTTTATTATAGCAACACTCAGGTAAACTTCCTGACCA
>NZ_JBOFYU010000120.1:0-2663 GCF_051654825.1 Clostridium sp. | reverse complement strand
TTTGTATCTATAATTTCTTCTAAATTTTTATTTTCTAGTTTTAATCCATATTTTAGATTGATTTCATCGTTGATTTTTTCTATATCTAATTTTTCATTATTAGCTAAAAGAATAATCTCATCTTCTAAACCTTCAAACCATAATATTTTATTAAATAACCAAAAGTGTATTTTTCCTAAAAATAAGCTCATAGTAGTCCTCCTTAGATTAAAAAGATATTGTGCATTTAAAATACTCTTTTTAATACCTGTTAAATTTTGCTTTGCTTTCTATATCAATAGTATATGATAAAATCAAAAATAATTTCGTAACATTGGTTACGGTTTTAAAAAAAACTTATAAATTAAATAAGTCACTGTTTATAAAACTTAAATTATATAATAATATATTCTAAAGAATGTTTTTAATCGAGGTGAGTATAATGAATTTATCAAAATTTAGTGATTATAGTTTTAGAATATTAATTTACTTAGGAAATCATCCTAATGAGTTATATACAGTAGAAGAATTATCTAGTCACTTAGGGCTATCAACACATCATATAAAAAAGATAATTTATAAATTATCAAAGAATAATCTGATAGAATCATCAAAAGGAAGAAATGGTGGTATTAAATTAGTTAAAGATCCAAAAGAAATGAATTTAGGTGATATTTTAGAAATAACAGAAGATAATTTGAATATAGTTGAATGTTTTTCAGAAGAAGCAGGGTGTTGCAGTTTAAATGATGGTTGTAGGTTAAAGCCTATAATGTATCAGGCGTTGGATGCATTTAAATCTAAGCTTAAAGAGTATACGCTTTATGATATACTTTAGGGGGAGTGTGTAAATGGGGCCCGTGGAGAGGTGAATTATATAGGTCTTCCTTCCGCCCTTTGGGAAAGTCGGTGCGACCTATATAATTCACCTCTCCACTCATGATATTTACAATGTAGAGCTGGGGGGAATATGGAATTAAAATCAGGGAAATTAAGTGAAGAACAAGCAAGAGAAGTATCAAAGTGGAAATATGAAGGTGAGTATGAAATTTATAACTTACCTGATTGGGATACTATGGTTAGAGAATGATTTACTTCATATATTAATAAAGAAAATGAATTAATAGGATCTACTAATCTATTAGACGAAGGTAGTAATGTATTCTTTGGTATAGGAATAAATCCTAAATACTGTAAGAAGGGTATAGGGAAGAGGATTACAAAGTCAGCGTTAGATAAATGTAAAAGTAATTATCCAAATAAACCTGTATCGGCAAGGGTGAATTCTATGTTATGGTATATTATTGGCAAAAAAATTAAACAGACGGATTTTTTTAATAAAATTATAAACATGATTTTTATAAAGCTTCGTGTAGTATATAGCTTGAGCGACGCTGGGAATTATATAAGACGCTCCGACATTTTAGCTTGGAGGAAGGCTTATATAATTCCCAGCGTCGCGGGGTAAATCAATTTTATTTATTCTTCATTTAATTTATTTAAAACTTCTTCTAAATCTAACCCATGTATTTCACAAGCTTGCTCTAAAGTCTCCATTTGAGCTGATGGGCAACCAATGCACCCCATACCAAAGCTCATAAGTATTTGTGGTGCATTTACCTTAGCTTTTACTATATCTGCTATTATACTATCCTTTGTTATCATTTTAAAATTCCTCCTTTATATTAGATATTTCTAAAATATCATTTCTAAACGTATCTATTTTTATTCTATCTATAAAATCACCTAGTTTTTCGCCCATTTGAGCATTTTCATTATAATATTCTAATATGATTTTAACTAAAAGAAAAGCTTGTGCCTCATCTAATCCTTTTACTAAAATATCGGAACTACGAGGATTAAATCCTGCACTACCACCTACTGATATAAAAAACTTACCGTCTATATCAACTAAAACACCAATATCTTTAGAATAAACACTAGTACATGCATTTCTACATCCGCATACACCTATTTTTGTTCTACATGGTAAATCCATCCCATGAAAATTGTTACTTATTTTCATTCCTATACCTATAGTTGGGTACTTTGCCCTTTTGCAGTAATTTGCAGGACAGATCTCAACATTTTTTAATGAATTTTGATTTTTAACAGCTGGCTTCATACCTAATTCAGCCCATATTAATGGTAAATCTTCTTCTTTTAAATTTGTTATTAAAATTCTTTGACCAGAAGTTAGCTTAAGAACACCTTTATATTTTTTTGCAACTTCACCTATCTTTATAAGGTCATCTGCAGTTATAAATCCACCAGGTATATGGGGGGTTATACCATAAGTTCTTTTTCCATTTTTAATTTTTTGTAAATTTCCGTAGGTACTCATATACGACTCCCTCTTTTATACTTGTATTAAGTTTGACTATGTTTATATTATATGATTTCTGCTATTAAAAATCCGTAACATATGATACAGTTTTAATTTATTTTATTAAGAGGATATATTTTGTTTGAAATATATTAATATTGTTTAGCAAAACTTCATTACAGATTAGAGTTTAGTTAGTAAATGGGGCCCGTGGAGAGGTGAATTATATAGGTCTTCCTTCCACCCTTTGGGAAAGTCGGTGCGACCTATATAATTTACCTCTCCACTAATGATATTTGCTAAGCTAAATGTTGGAATATATATATATTGAAACTTACTTAATAATATATTAATAGTG
>NZ_JBOFYU010000119.1:0-17881 GCF_051654825.1 Clostridium sp. | reverse complement strand
GAGGTTATTATTATGAACAAAGTAAATATTATAGGTAATTTGACTAGAGATATTGAACTTAAAGAATCTGACAAATGTATTTATAGTAATTTTAGTATTGCAATAAATACATATAATAGTAAGCGACAAGAAGACGTGGCGACATTTATAGAAGTTGTAGCATTTAATAAGAGTGCAGAAATTTTATCAAAGCATGGAAAAAAAGGAAGAAAGATAGCAATAGAGGGCAGACTTAAAAATGATAGCTACACAAGTAGTGACGGAATTAAAAAACATAAAATAGAAGTTATTTTAGAAAAATTCTACTTTTTAGATTATAAAAAGAATGTATCTTAAAATTATATATCTTGTCTTTTTTTAGAAATTATAGTTAAATATTAGGTGTAATTATCTAAGGAAAAGAGGTATCTATTAATGGATGAAAATAAATTAAGCCCACAAATGCAAAGCATAACTAAAGGGTCAGCTTATTTTATATTAAATAATGGTCCTATAAAGAATCTTATAGCTAATGAAAAGATTAGTAGTGAAGAGGCAAAGGAAATACAAGAATATCTTCAAAATCATTTATCATATTTATATAAGGTTTTACTTGAAGAAAACAACATAAAAAAATTTGAATTAGTAGTAAATACTATGAATAAGTTTTATGTAGAAGATTCAACAGAAATACATGTAAAAGATGATGGATTTGATGCTATTTATAAAAGCTTATTCCAGCCTAAACCTAGTAATATATCTATTAAATAATTTACTTAATAGATATAATTATAAAGTTAAAATGAATTTGGTTAGTATATTCTTAAATGTACTAACCAATTTTTATTAATATTATAGCGTAGTATAAATTATTTGTAGAAAAACAAAAAATAATGTTGTATAATATGTATTTAATAGAACTAGTAAATACAATTAATTAATAATATATAGTGAGTGAGGCATAAAGAATGAAAATTGGATTCGATCATAAGAAGTATTTAGAAGAACAATCAAAGTTTATTTTAGAAAGAGTAAATGACTATGATAAGCTTTATCTTGAATTTGGTGGAAAGCTAATGTGCGATTTACATGCAAAAAGAGTTTTACCAGGATTTGATGAAGATGCAAAAATTAAATTATTACATAAATTAAGAGAAAAAGTTGAAGTTATCATTTGCGTTTATGCAGGAGATATAGAAAGAAATAAAATAAGAGGCGACTTTGGAATTACATATGATTTAGAAGTTTTAAGACTTATAGATGATTTAAGATCTTATGAATTAGATGTTAATAGTGTTGTTATAACTAGATATAGTGGTCAACCTGCTACAACTGTATTCATTAATAAGCTTGAGCGTAGAGGAATTAAAGTTTATAAGCATGAAGCGACAAAAGGTTATCCAACTGATGTAGATACAATAGTAAGTGACGAAGGATATGGAAAAAATCCATATATTGAAACTACTAAGGAAATAGTAGTAGTTACTGCACCAGGTCCAGGTAGCGGAAAGCTTGCAACTTGTTTAAGCCAATTATATCATGAAAATAAAAGAGGAAATGCTGTTGGATATTCTAAGTTTGAAACATTCCCAGTATGGAATGTTCCATTAAAGCATCCTTTAAATATTGCTTATGAAGCTGCAACTGTTGATTTAAAAGACGTTAATATGATCGATTCATTCCACATGGATGCATATGGAAAAGTTGCTGTTAACTATAACAGAGATATTGAAAGTTTCCCAGTTCTTAAGAGAATAATAGAAAAAATCACAGGTGAAGAAGCTGTTTACAAGTCACCAACAGATATGGGAGTTAACAGAGTAGGTTATGGAATTACTGATGATGAAGTAGTTAAAGAAGCTTCAAATCAAGAAATCATAAGAAGATACTTTAAAACTGCTTGTGAATACAAAAAAGGTTATATAGATAAAGAAACTGCTGATAGAGCTAAATTAATTATGGAAGAATTAAGTCTTAAGGAATCAGATAGAAAAGTTGTAATTCCAGCAAGAGAACATTCTGCAAAATTAAAGCTTGCTTCAAAGAAAAATGAAGTTTGCCCAGCTGTTGCTTTAGAGCTTCATGATGGAACTATTTTAACAGGAAGATGTTCAGACATAATGGATGCAGCTGCTGCAGTAATATTAAATGCAATTAAGCACTTAGCAAAAATAGATGATGAAATTCATTTAATTTCACCAGTAATATTAGAGCCAATAGTTAACTTAAAGTCAAAAACTTTAAGCAGTATTAACACAGCTTTAACTAGTGAAGAAATTTTAATTGCTTTAAGTATTTGTGCTGCAACTAATCCTATGGCACAAGTTGCAATGGATAAATTAACTATGCTTAAAGGATGTCAAGCTCACTCAACTACAATTATAGCTGGAAGTGATGATCAAACATTTAGAAAGCTAGGAATTGATGTAACATGTGATGCTGAGTACCCAACTGAAAGCTTATACTATAATAATTAATAATAATTGAGGACTTAACGTTGTGTTAAGTCCTCTTCTGAATAAAAATGTACAGTTAGTTTTATTATAAATGAATGTAAAACTTAATCTAATATATATGTTTAAAGATTTAATTTAAATAAAGAGGGAATAAATAAAATATATACATATTTTAAGGAGGTTCTTATGGAGAAGAATTCTAAGAATATATTTTATATTTTTTTATTAATTATATTCCTTAATAGCATTTATAATATATCTTTAAATTTTGATAGTTTAGGCTTTGAATCATTATCTAATATAATATTCTTCTTGCCTTTATCATTAATTCTATTTATTCCATATATAAAAAATTTAAGTGGTAGAAATAGCTTTATACAAGAAAATGTAGAAAAGGAATTAGATATTATAGAAAAATTAACTGATGTTTCTAAAAATAATTATAAAGTTATAAGTAATTTTTACTTAAAAAATGGTAATGAAAAAACACAATTCGATATTATTTTAATATTTGAAAATAAAATTAATAATATTATTTTATGTAATAGGAATACAAGTATAAGCATTGAGCCTAATATGAGTAATGACATGTTTTTATCTGAAAATAGGGAAATAAATAAAAAGTTAAAAAATACAAATTTAGCCCTTAAAAATACTTTTGGTGATATTGAAATAGAAAATAATATATTATTTTTAGATGAGTTAAAAAATGAGTCATTTTCTAATAATAAGGAAATTTCTATTTATACTATTGATGAGTTTATTAATTATATAAAAGGATTTAAAGAAAGAGGAATGGATAATATAAATTTAATATTAAACAAAATATATGAAAATATTAATTATATTAATAATCCATTTCATATAAGAGAAAAGTATGATATATATGGAGTTAAAAATAACTTTATTAGAGTGAAAATATTAATAAGCTTATTTTTTGTATTTTTATATTTATATAACAAATGATATTAAATTAGGAGGAATATAACAGATGAAAAAAATAGCAGCTTTTTTTGATATTGATGGAACAATTTATAGAGAAGGATTAATAACTGAGGTTTTTAAAAAAATAGTAAAATATGAATTAGTAAATGAAGATAAATGGTACAACGAAGTAAGACCTGCGTATTTAAGCTGGGATAAAAGACAAGGTGACTATGATACTTATTTACTTAAAATGGTTGAGATATATACTGAAGCAATAAAAGGAATAGAAAAGCAGCATATTGATCATATAGCAAGAAAGGTTATAGAACAAAAAGGAGATAGAGTTTATACATTTAGTCGTGAAAGAATTAAGTGGCATAAAGAACAAGGTCATGTAGTAATAGCTATATCAGGTTCACCAATAGAATTAGTAAGTGAAATGTCTAAAAAATATGGGTTAGATGATTTTAGAGGAACTATTTACAAACGAGATGATAATAATAAGTTTAATGGTGAAATTATTCCTATGTGGGATCATGATAGTAAGCTTAAAGCAATAAATGAATTAAAGGATATATATAATATAGATTTAAGTCAAAGTTATGCATATGGTGATACATCTGGAGACTTTACAATGTTTAAGTCTGTAGGAAACCCCTATGCTATAAATCCAACTAAAGAACTTATAGCAAAAATATTATCAGATAAAGAATTAAAGGATTTAATTAAGGTTATAGTTGAAAGAAAAGATGTAACTTATAAGCTAGATATAAATTCTATAGATATTATTTAATTAAATATTCAGAAAATATTGAAAACGTATTCTAAAATTGGTATTATATAAATATAGTATATATTATAAATTCTAGTTTATATTAGGGGGAGTTATCAATGAAATTTGCAAGCTTAAGTTCAGTTACACCTACAGTATTATTTGTTGAATCAGAAGAAATGTTTAAAAATGAATATACGCATTATGAAAGTATGAGAAATGGAAGAGTTCATGAAGTTTTTAAAATTGCAATTAAGGATATGGATTTCCTAAAGATTTTAATTTTTAATAAAGACTATATGAATATAAAACCTATTGATACGTTTTTATCATATTATTCTAATAAGCTTCCTAAGCTTACAGAAAATAAATATAATTTTATCACAGCATTATTTGATAATTATTTCAATGTATTATCAAATAAATCAAATGATGTTAAGGAGCTAGGATATAAACTAATATCTACAAAGGAAATTTCATCATAAATATAAAAAAAGAAGTTAGCTAAAATAATTTGGCTAACTTCTTTTTATTTGATTAATATTCGTTGTAGCATTACCTCTTCTAGAGAGATATTAACTATATAATTACTTACTAACCTTTAGATGTAGTTAAAAATTAACCTGAAGGTTAGAAATCTATTTATATACTTAACATTTTAATATTAATTAAATACATCATAGACAAGCTTTGTAACTATCTATATAATAATAATTGACTTAAAAACGTAACTAGGAGAATCAAAAATGCAATTAATAGAAAAAAACATAGAAGAAAAAATTAAACACTTAAGAAAGTCTATAGAAATAGTTGGTGGAGCAAACCTTCTACAAAATGACTTTAAAAATGATACTTACATAGTAAGTTATATATTAGATAAAACTTTAAAAGGTGAAAACGTAGAATTCGATATTAATAATTGTACATATAAAATAGATGAGCTATTAAAAATAAAATCAGAATATGAAAAAAACTTAATTAAAACTAAGCGTAAATATACAGAATCAATATTATTTAAAATTAAAAAATATAATACAGAAATAGATTCACTTGTAAGAAAATATAAAAAGTCTACAGATATAACTCAATATAATGAAATAAGAAATAAAATTGAAGGATTATATAGAATTGATATTAATAATTACTTATTAAATCAAATAAAGTTAAATGACATTAGAGAATCTTTAGAAGTAAATTACTATGGTGAATATTTACTAGAAAAGAAAGATCAATTACTTACAAATATTTTAAGAGCATTAGGAATTGAGCATTAGATAAATTTAACAGTGATAAACTTATAAAAAATGAGAAAACTAATTAAGAATTATAGCTATATAATTTAGGATAACTCATTATAAGGAGGGCTTATCATGAAAAGTAAAATGCTTAAAAAACTTAAAAGAAAACTTAATAGAGGTAAAGTAAAAGGTAATATCCTAATGGAAATGGCTCAAGATACTATGGACATTATAAACAATGCAAAGAAATATAAAGCTGTTAAAAAATTAAAAAAATAACATTAATAAAGTCAGTAGATTTAATCTGCTGACTTTATTAATATTATAGGAAAGTGAGGAGTAAATTGAATAACAATATTATAGATAAAATTACATATAAAACAAAATATCCAAGCTGGTGGGTAGAATCAGTTGCAATACAATATTCTAATATAGAGGAATTTATATATAACAACAAAGAAACACTAATTTCATTAGATTTTTCAAAGTTAGAGGAAGATGAATTAGAGGAAAATGTTCTTTATAAAAAAGTTATTATTTCTAACTATAAAATATTCAACAATATTACTTCTGATAATTTTAACTCTAGATATATTAAAAAAGAAAGTATATTAAGCGATGATGAGATAGTTTCTGAATATAACTCTTTAATTTGTAATGGTAAAGTATCAAATTTTTTTGCTGTAGAAAAGAGAAATACTAGTATGTTAAGACCAAGAGATATATTAGGATCATATTTTCAAGTAAAACATGAAGGTGACTTCTATCAATGGAAAGTTATAGATTGTATTAATTATTGTGAAGAAACAGCTAACTTTGATTTTACTTTAGAAATAAATAAGCTTGAGGAAAGATATGAAGTTTTATTATCTAGATTAAATGAGGAAGAGAAAATAGAAGCTTTAAAGGATGAAGTAGAACATTTTATTGAATGGAATAAGGTTATTTTAAGAAGTTTATCTAAGGCATTATATAATGCACATTTAAATAACTTAAGACAAATGGATGAATCAAAAATAATTAATTCAAATACTCCGGCTATTTTCTCTTCTTTCGAAAAAATTAATTATAGTAAGGACTTATTTTTAGTGGATTTTGATTTATCATCAGTATTTTATAATTCTTGTGTTTTAGAAGTAAATAACTTCAAAGAATTAGAAAAAAGAGAACTTAGTGAAGATATAATAGATTCTATTTATAAACATAAAGTTTCAGCCATTATTATGGCACTAACTTGCCTAGAGACGTATATAAATATATTAGGTGGAAACTTATTTAAAGATATTTGGAGTGAAATAAGTGGAGTAAACTTAAATAAGAAAATTATCCTTGTTATAAAACAATGCAATAAGGAATTTAACTATATGGAAGACAAAACTATAAAATCTATTATAGATCTTATAGATTTAAAAGATGTATTAATTAAGAACAATATAGTTAATACAGAAATTATATCAAATAATGATAGTAGCTATACAAAGTTATATGATATTTTAAGTAGTGACTTAATAAATGACTTAGATTTAAAAGTAAAAGAATTTATTTTATTAATAAGCAATATAGGTGGGTATTTATCTCCAAAATGGATAAATAGCTAACTTAACTTTAGGTTTTTATATTTTATATAGGAGGGACTTATGAAGGAGAAGATAGACCTTTTAGCAAAAGAAATAGAAGTTGAATTAATTAAAATTAGAAGGCATATTCATGAAAATCCTGAACTATCTTTAAAGGAGAAAAACACTAGTGATTTCATAGTAAGTAAATTAAAGGAATTTGGAATTACTGAAATTTACAACGATATTTATGAAACTACAGTTATTGCAATTATTAGGGGGAAGGGCCAAGGAAAAACAGTTTTAATAAGAGCTGATATGGATGCTTTACCTATCACAGAAATGACAGAATGTGAATATAAGTCTAAAAATCCTGGTGTAATGCATGCATGTGGGCATGATGCACATGTTTCTTGGATATTAGGTGCAGCTTATATATTAAATAAGATAAAAGATAACTTTAATGGAAATATAAAAATTCTATTTCAGCCAGCTGAAGAAGGTGATGGTGGTGCAGATGTAATGCTAGATACCAGAGATATATTAAATGAAGAACCATCTGTTGATTATGCATTAGCTGCTCATGTTTGGCCAGAATTAGATATAAATAAGATAGGTATAGTTAATGGTTGTGCTATGGCAGCAGCAAATAAATTTATATTAAATATCACTGGAAAAGGTGGACATGGTGCTGAACCACACAAAACTATTGATCCTATTTCACTAGGAAACCAAATTTATATGTGTGCACAGCAAATTATAAGTAGAAAAATATCTCCATTTGAAAATGCAGTATTAACCATTGGAAAATTTATAGGAGATGGAGCTTTTAATGTAATACCTAACTCAGTCTTAATTGAGGGAACTATAAGAGCAGAAAGTTATTCTAAGGTAAAGGAAATTACAAATGAATTTGAAAAGGTAATTAATGGAGTTGTTAAGTCTAATGGGGCTAATTATTCTTTGGAAATAGAAAAGCCCATTCACGCAGTAATAAATGACACTGTTTTAATTAAATTTGCTAAAAGCAAACTAAAGGGAATATATGGTGAAGATTTAAAGATATTAAGACATGGAGCAATGACCGGTGAAGATTTCTGTTATATAAGTAGAAAGGTTCCATCTTTATTTATGTATGTTGGATCAAAAGTAGAGGGTGATAACAGTACTTATGGACCTCTTCATAGTCCATATTTAAATATCAATGAAAAAATAATACCACAAACCTCTTCATTGATATCATATTTAGCAATAGAAATTTTAAATAATAAGGAAGACAATATACAGTAAAATGTATATTGTCTTCCTTACATTATTAATACATTTGATTTATTGAAAAACCATAATCATCAAAAGCTTTTTTTATAGTATTAATATGCTCTTGGCCATTAGTTTCAACAGTAACTTCTAGTAAAACATTTTTAATACGATTTATAGCCTTAAACTGATTATGCTCAAGCTTAACAACATTAGCATTTACTTCAGCTAATATTTTAGAAATATCTAAAAGCTGACCTGGCGTATCTGGAAGCTCAACTGAAAAACAGAACAACCTTCCTTTTTCAACTAAACCATTATTAATAAGTGAAGAAATAGTTAGCATATCTATATTTCCACCACTTATTACAGATACTATATTTTTATTTTTAATATTTATTTTTTTTAAGGCTGCTAAGGTTGTAGCACCTGATGCTTCTGCTAGTAATTTATGCTTTTCACTTAATATTAAAAATGCTTCTGCTATTTCATTGTCAGAAACTGTTACAATTTCATCTACATAATCCTTTATTATACTAAAAGTTAAGTCTCCAGGTGATTTAACTGCTATACCATCAGCTATAGTATTAATAGATTTTAGATTAGTAAGCTTACCACTTTTAAAGCTAAGCTCCATTGCATTAGCGCCTTCAGCTTGTACTCCAATAATTTTTATATTGGGGTTTAATTCTTTAGCTGCTAAAGAAACTCCACTTATTAATCCTCCACCACCAATAGGGCATATAATAACATCAACATCTTCTAAATCTTCAAATATTTCTAATGCTATAGTTCCTTGTCCATAGATAACATCTATATCGTTAAAGGGATGAATAAATGTAGCACCTTCATTTTTTTCTATAGACTTAGCTTCCTTAAAAGCATCATCATAACAAGTACCTGATAAAACTACATTTCCACCAAAATTCTTAGTAGATTTAACCTTAACAAAAGGTGTAGTTTTAGGCATTACAATAGTAGAATTAATATTATTTAATGAAGAGGCAAAGGCAACTCCCTGCGCATGGTTACCTGCTGATGAGCAAACAACTCCTTTTTCTTTTTCCTCTTCCTTTAAAGATTTTATTTTATTTAATGCACCTCTTATCTTATATGCACCTGTTTTTTGTAAATTTTCACATTTCATATATACGTTATTATTATATTGGTTTGAAAAAATATCACTATATAAAAGAGGAGTTTTAATAATTACGTCTTTTATATTTGTATAAGCAAATTGTATTTTTCTTAAATGCATAAGTTCACCTCATATTTTAATAGTTTTCATTACATTATAACATTTTTTAACATTAGAATCCAAATTTTCCATATAGTTATGTTTTAAGAGAATAATATTTTAAAATTTAAGTAAAATAATAGACATAGATTAATTATAAAAAAGGAGATGGTTACTAATGACAAATATTCAATATCCAAAGGAAGTACCTGCACAACATCAAGATAAACAACCAGGAATAGAAGGGGTAATGAATCCATTACCAATTTACTATGTAGAAAATTATAATAGTTCTTCCAATAGATTAAAGGATAAGGTAGCAGTGATAACAGGAGGAGATAGCGGAATAGGAAGAGCTGTTTCAATAGCTTTTGCAAAGGAAGGAGCTAAGGTTTTTATAATTTATTTAGATGAACATGATGATGCAAATAAAACTAGGGAAATAATAAATGGATTTGGAGGGGAATGTACATTATTAAGTGGTGATGTTGGAAATGAAGAATTTTGCAATAATGCTATTAAGAAGGTAATTGATAAATACAATACAGTTAACATCTTAGTTAATAATGCAGCGGAGCAACATGAAAGTAAAAACTTTTTAGATTTAACTTCTGCACAATTAGAAAAGACATTTAAGACAAACTTTTTCAGTGCTGTGTATTTATCAAAGGCTGTAATGACATATTTAAAAGAAGGTGACTGCATTATAAATACAACATCTGTAACTGCTTATCATGGACATGAAACATTATTAGATTATTCTTCTAGTAAGGGAGCATTAACATCATTTACTAGATCTTTAGCATTAAATTTAGCAACAAAAGGTATAAGAGTAAACGCAGTAGCACCAGGACCTATATGGACACCTTTAATTCCATCTTCCTTTGATGCAAATAAGGTTTCACAATTTGGTAAAAATACTCCAATGAAGAGGCCAGGTCAACCAGTAGAGGTTGCTGAAAGTTATGTTTTCTTAGCTAGCTCAGGTGCATCATATATTACAGGGGAAACTATTCATGTTAATGGAGGAGAAATAGTAAACTCTTAAGCTTTCAAGGTTGCATAATTAGGCTCCAAATAGTAATATAGTAATTGCTAAATGAAAAACTTGGAGTGATAATATGGAAGAAAGATTACAAAAATACATGGCTGGGTGTGGAGTAGCATCTAGAAGAAAATGTGAAGAGATAATTTTAAGTGGTAAAGTAAAAGTAAATGGAATAGTAGTTAATGAATTAGGAGTAAAAGTAGATCCATCTAAGGATGTAGTTGAATATAACAATTGTAAGATTACAACTGAAGAAAATAAAGTATATATAATGTTAAATAAGCCAGAAGGATATATAACATCAGTAAAAGATGAAAAGGGAAGAAGTACTATTATAGATTTAGTAAAGGTAAATGAAAGAATATTTCCTATAGGAAGGCTAGATTATGATAGTTCAGGACTTATACTGTTAACTAATGATGGTGAAATATATAATAAGATTATTCATCCAAGAGTAGAGGTAGAAAAGAAATATATTGCAGTGTGTGAAGGAACTTTTAGTGATAGTGAAATAAATAAGTTTCAAACTGGTTTAGATATAGGTGATTATAAAACTGCACCTGCTAAAATAAGAGTTATTTCAACTGAAAATAGATTTAATAAAAAAACAAGAGAAGATAAGACTTATTCAACTGTAGAAATAATTATACATGAAGGTAAAAACAGACAAATCAGAAGAATGTGTTCTGCTTTAAATCATCCTGTTGTTGCTTTAAAAAGAGTATCTGTAGGTGATATTAAGCTTGGATACTTAAAACCAGGTAAATGGAGAGATTTAACTAAAGAAGAGTTAGATTATATTAATTCACTATAATGGGGGTAAAGCATGTATAAGTATGTAGCAGATATAAGCGATATATCACATTACATAATTAATAACTTTTTAGAAAATAAAGATAAGGCAATTGACTGTACACTAGGAAACGGATTTGATACAGATTTTTTATCAGAAAACTTTAATGAGGTAATTTCATTTGATATTCAAAAAATAGCATGTGATAATTACATATTAAAAAATAAGGAAAATGTACGAGTAATTAATGATTCTCATCATAAGTTAGGTGTATATATAGAAGGCACAGTAGATTGTATTATGTATAACCTAGGATTTTTACCCGGTGGAGATAAAGAAATAACAACACTACATCAAACATCTTTAGAAAGTATAAAACAAGGTTTAGAAATCTTAAATAGTGGTGGTATTATGAGTATTTGTATTTATAAAGGCCATAATGAAGGTAAAAAAGAGGAGTCTTGCATTTTAGAATATTTAAAGGAACTTCCTAAAAATAAGTTCGGAGTAATGTCTCATAATTATTTAAATAGAGTAGATACAGCGCCTTCACTAGTAATTATAGAAAAGAAATAAAGAGAAAATATTTATTTTTTAAAATCTATTGTATTTAAATTATGAAATATATATTGATAGATTATTCATAAAATGATAGAATTATAAAATATAAATTATTTAAGATTTAAGAAAAGAAGGTATTTATTATGGATAATAATCTAAAAGATAATTCTAAAGATTTGATGAGATTAATTCAGTTAAGATTTTCAAGATTAAGTAAAGGTCAAAAGCTAATAGCTGAGTACATACTTAAAAATTATGATAAAGCAGCATTTATGACTGCAGCAAAGCTAGGTATCTCTGTTGGAGTATCAGAATCAACAGTAGTTAGATTTGCTAATGAGCTAGGATTTTCAGGATATCCAAAGCTACAAAAGGCACTACAAGAGTTAATAAAAAATAAGCTTACTACTGTTCAAAGATTAGAGCTATCTAATGATTATGTAAGCGAAGGTTATGCGCTAAAAGGTGTTTTAAAAGCTGATATGGAAAATATAAGAGCTACATTAGAAAAGATAAACTATAATACCTTTGAAGATGTAGTAAATAAAATATTTGAAGCTAAAAGAATATATATAATAGGGTTAAGAAGTTCTACTGCTCTTGCAGAATTTTTAGGTTTTTATTTAAATATAATTCTTCAAAATGTTAAGACTGTAGGTCATGGAATATCAGATATATTTGAACAAATGATTAATGTAGGAGAAGGAGATTTAGTTATAGGAATAGGCTTCCCTCGTTATGCATCAAGAACAATAGATGCCTTAGCATTTGCTCAAGATCGTGGAGCTGATGTAGTTGCAATTACTGATAGCTTACTATCACCTTTAGCAACAAAAGCAGATTATGCTCTTATTGCACAAAGTAATATGGCATCATTTGTAGATTCACTGGTAGCTCCTTTATCAGTTATAAATGCATTGATTATAGCTGTTGGAATGAGAGAAAAAGAAGCAATAGCTGATACGTTTGGAAACTTGGAAAATATTTGGAAAGAATATAATGTTTACTCTTATAATAATAGAAATGTAGGAGATGACTAAAAAATGTTTAGGTATATAGCGTTGCTATATACCTAAATTTTTTTATAAATAAACAAAAAGCACTCTTATAATTTATTGAATAAATTATAAGTAAGTGTTATTATGTAAAAAGGTATATACATACCTTAGGAGGATAATATTAAATGAAAAAGGTAGTAGTAATTGGTGCTGGTCCAGCAGGAATGATGGCTGCAATGACAGCAGCAAAAGAAAATAGAGTAGTATTATTAGACTCTAATGAAAGAATAGGAAAAAAGCTATTTATAACTGGTAAAGGAAGATGCAATGTTACTAATGCAAAGGATATATCAGAATTCTTTGATTTTATACCAGGTAATTCAACATTTCTTTATAGTGCATTATATAGCTATACTAATGAAGATACAATTAATTTCTTTAAAGAAGAAGGAATAGATTTAAAGGTTGAACGTGGAGGAAGAATTTTTCCACAGTCTGATAAATCATCTGATATAATAAAAGGATTAAAAAGTGGATTAGATAAAGCAGGTGTTTCAGTAAAGTTAAATAGTAAAGTAATTGGTCTTACTTCAAGTAATGGCAAAATTACAGAAGTAAAGCTTGAAAACGGTGAAAAAATTTCAGGTGATCACTTTATTATATGTACTGGTGGAGCTTCATACCCTCTTACAGGTTCAAAGGGTGAGGGGCAAAAATTTGCTAAAACACTAGGTCATAATATAGTAGATTTAAAACCATCTTTAGTTCCAATTGAAATTAAAGAAAAATGGATTTCTGAAATAATGGGGTTATCACTTAGAAATGTTGCTATATCAATATTTGAAAAGGGAAAAAAGAAAGCTTTATATAATAATCAAGGTGAAATGATATTTACTCACTTTGGAGTATCAGGACCTCTTATTTTAAGTGGATCTAGATTTGTTCATAAAGGAAAGCAATATGAACTTTCTTTAGACTTTAAGCCAGCATTAAGTGAAAATGAACTTGATAAAAGAGTTCAAAGTGACTTTAAGAAATACATAAATAAGGATTTTAAAAATTGTCTTGATGACTTATTACCTAAAAAGATTATCCCAGTTATTATTGCGTTATCAAATATACCTGAAGATAAGAAGGTAAATGAAATTACAAAAGAAGAAAGAAAATATCTTGTATCTTTACTAAAGGACTTTAGAATGAATATAACAGGTTTAAGACCTTTAGCAGAGGCAATTGTTACAGCAGGTGGAGTAGATACAAAAGAAATAGATCCATCAACTATGAGATCTAAAATTATTGATAACTTATCCTTCGCAGGTGAAGTGATTGATGTTGATGCCTTTACTGGAGGGTATAATGTTCAAATAGCGTTATCAACAGGATTTATTGCAGGTAGTAACATATAAATAATATATTTTAAGAATTGAAAGGTGGAAATAATTTTGAAATTTTCAGTAGCTATAGATGGTCCAGCAGGAGCAGGAAAAAGTACAATAGCAAAGCTTGTAGCAAAGGAATTTAATTTAATGTACATTAACACAGGGGCAATGTATAGAGCTGTAGCATTAAAATCAAGTGAAAATAATATTGACTCAGAAAATATAGATGAATTATGTAAATTAATAGATTCTATGGAAATGAAATTTGAAAATGATGATTTAATATTAAATGGAGTTAATATTCAAGATAAGATAACTGTTCCTGAAATAAGCTCTGTTGTTTCAATTTACGCATCTATTCCAGAGGTTAGACATAAGTTAGTTAAACTACAACAAGACATGTCTAGAAAATTTAATGTTATAATGGATGGTAGAGATATTGGAACTGTAGTACTTAAAGAATCACCATTTAAGTTCTTTTTAACTGCAACTCCAGAGGAAAGAGCAGATAGAAGATATAAAGAATTAAAGGAAAGAGGATTAGATGTAAATTACGATGTAATATTATCAGATATAATAAAAAGGGATCATATTGATAGCACAAGAGAAATAGATCCTTTAAGAAAAGCTGATGATGCAATTGAAATTGACACTACTGGTTTAAATATCGATGAAGTAACAAGTAAAATATGTTCTTTAATAAAACTTTAATATAAATTATTATAAAAATATATTCTTAAATTGTTAGCCGTATAATATATATATAGATATATATAACATAAACACTTATGATAAAAAAGGATGTGAAAAAAGTGAATAGAAAAGTGATACTTGCTGAAAATGCAGGATTTTGCTTTGGAGTACAAAGAGCTGTAGAAGAGGCTCTTAAAGTTAAAAAGCAGTATAATAGAAAGATATATACTCTTGGACCATTAATTCATAATAATGATGTGGTTAATTACTTAGAAGATAATGAAATTTATGCAGTAGATTTTAATAACATTGATTCATTAAATGAAAATGATGTTATTGTTGTTAGATCTCATGGGGTATCTAAACATGTTATAGATACGTTAAATGCAAAAGGTCTTCAAGTAGTAAATGCTACATGTCCATATGTTACAAATATACAAAAGAAAGTAAATAAATACTCTGAATTAGGTTATAACATAGTAATTTTAGGGGATGAAACTCATCCTGAAGTTATAGGAATTAATGGTTGGTGTAATGATAAGGCTATCATTACAAGCTCTGGAGAATTTTCTGGTGATTTACCTAAGAAAATTTGTGCAGTATCTCAAACAACTGAAAAAGAAGCAAATTGGAAAAATACATTAAATAATCTTTCATCTAATTGTAAGGAGTTATTAGCTTTTAATACTATTTGCTCTGCTACAGAAGTTAGACAAAAAAGCGCATATGAAACTTCTATGGATGTTGATGCCATGATAGTAATAGGTGGAAAAAATAGTTCAAATACTACAAAATTATATGAAATTTCAAAGAAAAATTGTTCAAATACTATTCATATAGAAAATGTTCAAGAATTAACAGAAGAATTTATTAGTAATAATAAATATAAAAAAATTGGTATTACGGCTGGTGCATCAACACCAGATTGGGTTATTACAGAAGTGGTTAATGTTATGGAGGGGAAAGTTAGTATGGACGATCAATTAAAATTAATGAATGACATGGATAGAAGATTCAGTATAGGCGATGAAGTAACTGGTGAGATTTTATCAATTAGTCGTGATGAAATTGTTGTTTCTTTAGTTGGGTATAAATCAGATGGAGTTATTCCATTTAAAGAATTATCTTCACTTGAAAATATCGAAGAAGTTGTGAATTCTTTAAATGTAGGTGAGAATATTACAGCAAAGGTTATTAAGATAAAAAATGAAGATGGTAATGTAGTATTATCAAGACTTGAATATGAAAAAGAAGCTACAATAGTTGAATTAAAAAGCTTATTTGAAAACAATCAAAATTTTTCACTTTTAATTAAAGATGCTAAAGAAAAGGGGTTAGTTGGATACTATAAAGGAGTAAGAATATTTATTCCAGTATCACAAATAGATGTTAAGTTTATTAAAGATAAGGAAGCACTTGTTAATACTAATTTAGAAGTTAGATTAATAGACTTCTCAGATGAAAATCCATCTAAGATTGTTGCATCAAGAAGAATTATTTTAGAAGAGCAAAATAAAATAAAAGATGATGCTGCTTGGGAAAACTTATCAGTAGATGATATAGTTAAAGCTGAAGTAAAGAGATTTACTAAATTTGGTGCATTTGCAGAAGTTAATGGAATTGATGGTCTATTACATTTATCTCAAATATCATGGAGCCATGTAAAGTCTGCAGAAGACTTCTTAAAAAAGGGACAAATTGTAGATGTTAAAATAATAGAAATGGACAGAGAAAATAATAAGCTTTCATTAAGTATAAAAGCGTTATTACCTGAGCCATGGGAAAATATTAATGAAAAATATCCAGAAGGATTTGTAGTTTTAGGTAAAGTTGTTAGAATCAACGATTTCGGTGCTTTTGTTGAACTTGAACCTGGGGTTGATGGTTTAGTTCATATATCAAAAATAACTCATGATAGAATTAAACATCCTTCAGATGTATTAAAAATTGGTGAAGAAGTAAAAGCTAAGATTCTTACTGTTGATTCAGAAAATAAAAAAATAGCTTTAAGTATAAAAGATACAGAGTAAGAGTAATTTTAATAAATGAGATGCATATAGATAATATATGTATCTCTTTTTTTATTTTTAAAATTAATATATTAAATAACTAAAATGCGTTAGTTCTATTAAAACTACAAAATATAATATAACAAAAATTCAATAATATGGTTGACTATGTTTTATATAAAATCTTATACTGAAATAGAGAGGATTATGTGGGGTTAAGGATATGTTTACATTAGAAAGATTGACAACAGCAAATTTTGATTCATTTAGAAATATATATAATGAAAGCTTACAGCTTCAAACATATGATAAGGATTTTTTTAAAACCTATGATTCACAAAATTTTATTTATAAATTCATTTATCGAAGGTTTTTAAGATTAATAAATTATAATAACCACTTAGTTGGCTTTATATGGTACGATGCACCTTTAGATATTTCAATAAGAGTTTGGGCTCTATATATAGATGAAAAATATATAAAATTATTAACACCTTCATTATTTAGTAGTTTTAATAATTGTTTATTAACTTACGATGCTGTAGATTGTAAAAGAAATTCTGAGATGTTAAGTAATTTAGGTTTTAAAAAAATAAGACCTACTATTTTAATGGAATTAAAGCTATCAGAATATAAAATAAATGGAACCATACTTGATTATGAATTTAAAAGTAATAATATGACTAAAATAAAGGATTTACTGAAAAATGATTATGCTTTTGTACAAAATAATATTATAGAAACATATTATGAGCTTTTTAAAAATGGAGAGGATGAAGAGTTAAGATGTAACATCCAAAATGAAATATTCAATGATTTTAATAGAGTACCTTTAAAGGTAGAAGATATTATGAATGATATTATTCAAGATTACTATATTGATGGGTTATCTATATTCCAAAAAGTAAATGATATACATGTAGGATATGGACAAATAGTTAAGAATAGAAATATGTTTTTATTAGTTAATTTTGGGAT
>NZ_JBOFYU010000118.1:0-27220 GCF_051654825.1 Clostridium sp. | reverse complement strand
GATTTCTCATCTCTTCCAACAAAATATATCGATATCCAAAGCCATGCATCTAAGCATTTTAAAATGCAAAAAGGTATGAAAATAGGTTTAAAAACTGCTGTTGAGCAATTAGGACTTGAAATTAAGAGTGATTTTCATGATGCCTTTAATGATGCATACTACACTACTGAAGTTTTTAAAAGGATTCATAACAAGAATATTAAGGTTCTTTCTTATTCACATAATATTTCTGAAAGAAAAAAACAACCTAAAGAAAAAATTGATTTATCAGCTCTAGTAAATCAATTTGAGAAAATGTATAAGCGAAGTATTACAAGTGAGGAAAAAGAAATGATAAGACTTGCTTATATTATGGGAAAAACAAATCAATTTACAATAAAAGAAAAATAACATAAACAAATATGCCTTGCAATTTAGCAAGGCATATTTTAATTTTATAATTATTTAGTTGTTCTTACATTTAATGAAACAGGCTTTGATTCTTCTCCATTACTAAATCTAGCCCCTACTTTGAATCCATAAATAGTATTTGATCTTAATCCTGTAATATTTAATTCTGTAATATCAGCAGGTATTACAGCAAATTCTTTACCATCTTTATAAACTACATACTCCTCTAATCCTACAGTACTTTCTGGTGAATTCCAATTTAATAAGACCGAATTTGACTCAGAAGTAGCTTCTAAGCCCCTAATCTTTTCTACTACTACATCTTCACTTACTTCGCTCTTTACATTAATAGCTAAATTAGTATTTATATCAGATGATATATCAGTTAACTTTCCAGTAACATTTATAACATCGAGATTATTCTTTCCTTTAATAGTTATAGTATGATTTCCTTCAGTAATATCTTCTGGAATAATACCTTCTAAAACAATGTTTTTAGTATTATTTTCAGCTAAAGTTAATGGAACTTCCTTTCCATCCACTAAAGCTGTAAAACTTCTATCTCCTATTAAACTTACTGCTTGGTCAAAGCTAACCTTTAATGTAAACTTTTCTCCAGCTTTATATGAGTCTACTCCATCTAATAAAGTAAATTCAGAAATTAATGCTTCTGGTGCATCAGCTAATAAATCTGCCTTTACAAAATCAACATTCATTTCTGTAAAGTCCATTGAATCACATTGCTCGCCTTCATAGAATAATCCAATATTACCATTTGGCATTTCAGTTAAGCATGAGTAAGCAAATTCACCTTCTTTTACTGTTTGCTTATACTTCCAATCGAATGTATATTTAGTTCTTCCGTTTTCATGAGTTCCATTTTCTCCAATTAGACCTATTTTAACAGTACCATTGCTTCTATTAGATGCATCTGGATTTGAGAATATTATTGCCTCTTTTCCATCAACTAATGAGCTAAAGTTCATAACACTTAACTGACAATAAGGCTCTCTTAAATTAGTGTCCTCATATACTTCTCCATCCCAAGTTTCTCCACCATCAAAGCTTGTAGAAATTCTAACATAATTTCCAGTAGTTCTACTAAACATTTTTATTTGTCCATCTGGCATTTCAACTACTTGAGATTCTGTTAATTGATTTCCACTAGTTATAGTATCTGAATCTTCACTATGATCATTTCTTGAATCATTTGGTGATTCTCCTAACTCCCATGAAGCTCCATTATCATCACTATACATAACTGCACTAGATTGAAATCCGCTATTATTTGTATAGTATAATGGGAACACTAATCTCCCTGCTTTATCTCCATTTTTAATTTGTATTCCTTTACCAGGACATGCCCCTATAAATTTCATGAAATCCTTTTTAATTCCTGGTAAAATCTTTGGTGCACTCCAAGTAGCTCCCTCATCTTCACTTTCTATTATTGTTAAATATGCAGTACCAAATGCTTTCAGTGGTGAACTTGGTAAGAATGTATTTCCTATCTTTACTCCATTTTCATATAAATCATTATGTGTATCTACAGTATATGCTGTTTCTTCGCCTTCTGAAGTATAAACCTTTCCTCCTGGTTTGATATAATATTTATTTCCGTTACCTCTTTGACCTTCTCTTCCTTCTCCATCAAATAAAAGCATACATTCTTCTCCATCTACTGTTTCAAATCCTGTACCTAATCTATCTATTTGTGGGAATCCATAATTTTCTGGGAATGCAGTTATAAATAAAAATACCTTACCTGTTTCTTCATCTTGTAACATACTTGAGTCAATAACAGACGCATAACCTGGATAATCAATTACTCTTTTTTGATCTGTCCAAGTCTTTCCTCCATCCTTTGAAATTACTACTCCAGCATCTATATTAGCAGGAGAGTCTCCCCAGTGGTCATTTCTTACATCTGTAGCAGCTATAATAGTTCCGTCTTTAGTAGTAACCATAGCTGGTATTCTAAACTTTTTCGCTCCTAAATCCCCTGATTTAAATAATTGCTTTACATCTGATTTATAAGTTCCTTCTGGTAGAGGCAACTTTTGTGCCTTTGTTTCTATTGTTTTCTTTATTATATAATCATCTGAAATAGCTTCTCCATAAATATCTAAGAAATCAACATCTCCTGTAAATAAATATTCATTTCCTGATGATCTATCTGTTTTACCAATATCTATTGTATTTAAATTAGGTATATCATTTAAGAATTTAGTAGTTGATGCTCCTGTAAACTTTAATAATTCCCCATTTAAATAAATTGAATACCCTCTATCTTTTTCAACCTTAAATGCTACAGTGTTTATTCCAGGGTTAAGCTTTGCATTAACCTTATCATTTGTATTTCCTGAAGCATTTCTTATTTCATAACCTATTTGTGAACCATCTGTCCATAAATGGAAATGGTCACTTCCTGAGTTATTATTACTAATTCCAATTATTGATTGTAATCCTGTTGATTTCAAATCAAATCTAGCAATAATAGTTCCCGATTCTAAGTTTTTAACCTTATCTATTTCTCCATTCAAATTAGCTCCTACGCCTTGTCCATTACTTACTCTTACATTATTTGTAGAAATTAATTCTGAAGTTTCTCCTATTTTTTCATAAATATCTACTTCTGCAATACTTGCAAATCCACCTACAGCCTTTGTAGCTTTTATTGTTATATTGTCAGTAGTGATTTCATTATCAAATCTTACAACATTAGGAGTTGTAGTTGTTCCCCATGTTCCTGAAGCTACTAAAGTATCTCCAGCATATATTTCATAATCCTGAATTTTACCATTATCTCCACTTTGTCTTGGAGTAACCTTTAATGATGAAATTGTATAACTTCCTCCTAAATTTATAGTAATACTTTGTGGAAGTACTGCAGAACCACTCCATGGTGTATGCCACATAGTACTTGTATTCCCATCTAGAACCTTGCTTGCATCTTCTCCTGGTTGAAATGCTGTTGCTGTTGCTGTCATTCCCACTTTAGATATAGCTTTCTCTACTATTGGTTTTTTAACCATATTACCTACAAATTCTATTTTGTTAACATTAGTAGAATTTGCAAATACAGTAGCACTAATACTATTTGTAACTAAAAATGCTGATAATACAATAGTTAATATTTTTCTTTTATTCAAACCAAACAACCCCCAAAATATTATTTTTTTGTAATAAATATACATTAATTACTATAATAGTAATTATATAGACAAAAGAAAACATTTTCAAGAGTTTTTATCACTTTATTTATTTTCAATAATTAATTTCATACGATACTTATTTTAAAATAAAAAAACCTAATAAGTTATTTTAATTCTTACTAGGTTTTTACTATTAGTATTTAAAATATTAGTTTGCCGCCTCTAGTTCATCAAAATTTCTAGTTACATCCCTTACCCATTTACCACTTACAACTCTAATTATACTAACTATAGATTTAAGTATTTCATCTGATTTAATAATAAAAAATACTATTGCAACAGGAAGTTTTAATGAAAATGCTGCGATAAATCCAAATGGTATTGCAACTAACCACATAAATATAATATCATTAATAAGGACAAATCTAGCATCACCACCACCTCTTAAAACTCCCATCATCATATTTACTCCTAATGATTGAAATATTACTATTATCGATGTAACTGCCATTATTTCCATAGCAATTGTCTTTGTGGTTTCTGATACATTATAGAAACTAACTATATCTTCTCTTATAACAAAAATAATTCCACTTGCGATTATCCCCATTACAATGCTAAAAACTCCAATGGTTAAAGCATATTCCTTAGCTTTTTCATATTTACCTTCACCTATTGTATTTCCTATTATTACAGCTGCTGCATTTGATAATCCAAATATAAATACTGTTACAAATTGATGAGCAACACCATTTATACTATTGGCTGCTACTACATCTGTGCCCATTCTTCCAACAATAACAGAAATCATTGAAGCTCCAGTTGACCAAAGTAATTCATTACATAAAACTGGTGTACAAATTCCTATATAATCCTTTAAAATTAATTTATCAACCTTTAAGAAATCTCTCACTTTCAAATTAATTTTCTTTTCAAAAAATATCATAAATACAATTATAATTGCAAATTCAGTAATTCTGGCAATAACCGTTGCTATTGCTCCACCTCTTATACCTAATTCAGGTGCTCCTAAATTACCAAATATAAGTACCCAATTGAAAAATGCATTTACTAATAAGGAAATACTATATACTATTATTGAAATCTTTACAGTTTTTACTGCTCTAAGCATCATAATAGTACAATTGGTAATTGCATAAAATATGTATCCAATACAAACTATTCTAAGATAGCTTGCCCCCGCTTCTACCACTGCTAAATCAGTTGTAAATATTCTCATAAATTTTTCTGGAATAAAAACTGCTATAAGAATAAAAATAGATGTAATTAAAATACATACCCTATACATTATTGACAATACCTTATGTATAGTTTTAGTATCACCCTTTCCCCAATATTGAGAAATCATAATATTAGACCCACCAGCTAGTCCAAACATTAAAATCATAAGAACAAAAAATAAATTATTTGCTATAGCTACTGCTGATAATTGAACTTCACCTAAAGTCCCAATCATCATAGTATCTATCATACTTACAGCAAATGTTATTAAATTTTGAACTGCTATTGGTAGTGATATACTTAGTAATAGCTTATAAAAGCTCTTATCTCTAGTTAATCTCATTTACTTGTCCCCCTTTATTATGCCTTACATAAAAACAAGGGTATAAGAACTTCTTATACCCTAATGCTAGTAATTTTATCATAAAACTGTTTAAGTTGTATATACTTTTAATGCTTTAATTCTCTTCCAGCACTCATTAACCTGCGTTCTTCGACTAAGTTTGAAATTAATGTATTAATAGTCCATTCTCTTGACATATCTGTTACACTTGCCATAAGAACTCCATGAATCTTTATTTTCTTTAAATTATCAATAAACATATTTATTTTGGCTGGTGACACATTATTAAATATTATCACTCTTTCTTTTTGCCCCTCTACTTCGCTTGTAGTAATTTTATCTGCAATTATATCCTTAATTACACTTTCTCCATTTTTATCTGATAATACAACTTGATCCTTTAAACCAAATATACTTGCAAAGTTTTTAACTCCTTGAAGGTCTTTTCCCTTTAAGTTGCATATAATTATAAAGCTTCTTTCATCTTTAACTTCCGTATTATTTCTATCTAATTTTTCAAATGACATATCTATCTCCTTTAATTATCTTTTCTTATATAATAATTATTATTTTTAATACTAACATAGTAATGTTTTCTTTTCAAATATTATTCTTTCCATAATTTAAACAAATATATTAAAAAAATTCTCCCCTTTCATAAAGACACACTGGAAAACGCTTCTAACTTAACACTATTGAAAGTTGTCGAGAACATTATACACATACATAATGTAGGTAATATAATTTTACCTTTTCACTTTTTTATTTTACTTACTTAAAGTAAAAAAAGATGTATGCAAGATAATTTATACTCTTGCATACATCTTTACTTATTTTATTGTTTATTTCTTACTCTTAATGGTATTCCCATATCCTTTGATATTTTTTTGCATCTTTCTATTTGTTCTTTTGTAATAACATCAACTACTGAAAATTGAACTTCATTTATATTTTCCTTTGCTTCCTTTGCAAATTTTAATAAAGCATCAAAAGACTCTAGACCAAATATAGGCTTTGCCACTTCTAAGTATTCTTCATTTGACGGTGCATTTAAACTTATGGATATTGAATCAATAACGCCCTTTAAAAGTGGAGCTACATCTTTTTTATGATATAAATCAGCTAATCCATTTGAATTAACTCTTATAGGAATATTACTTATAGTTTTAATATAGTTTGAAACCTCAATAACTTCATTAAGCTTTATTAAAGGCTCACCATATCCACAAAAAACTACTTCATTAAAATCATCTAAATTAAATTTTTTAAATTCATTTATAATTTCTTCTGATTTAGGGTCTCTTTCTAACCAAAGACTTCCACTATCATCTATTCCATCATAATCTCTTCTTATACAAAAAACACAGTTACATGAGCATTTATTAGTTACATTAACATATAAACTTTTGCCTATTGTATATAATATATTCATTTTAATTCCTTCTTTCTTATTTACTTTGCACAGGTAATCTATCAATTAAATTTATTTTATCAAATGCAAGTGATACTAATATAAATATTATTCCGCTTCCAATTGGCTGAATAACTCCCATAGCTAATGTTGCAAGTGGTGCTATAAAGTTTCCTAAAATTATCCCATCTGCTATATAATATCCTACAATACCTGTTACCCCCGCTATTATCACTGCATATATATTCCTCTTATTAATTAGTTTCTGTCCACCTTTTGTAAATGGCAAAACTAAAAGAGGTTTAATTATCATAGTTGGAATAACCCATATCATAGCTCCTGATAAAACATCTGCTAGTCCAGCTCCTAATGAAGCTGCAATCATTGCATATGGTGCTGGTAAAATACAAGCAGCTAAATAAATAAATGCATCACCAACATGTATATATCCTCCATTTACACCTGTTGGTATATGAAATATAAATGCTGTAGTCAAGCAAATCATAGCTGCTAACAAAGCTGTTAAAACAATCTTACGAACTTTTATAGAATTATCCATCTTAATAAATCAACTCCTTTAAAAATGGTTCAAAAATAACTCCTTCTCTTATATCTGTGTTTGCTTCAGATGTGTATTTAATAACCTTATAAATAAACTTAGATGCTTTTTCTATAGCTTCTTTAAAGTCAATCCCATTTAATAACATTCCAGTTACTATAGATGCAAAAATATCTCCTGTTCCACCATAGTACTTTTCAGCTCTTTCTATTTTAACAATAAAGTATTTATCCGCTTCTTTATCATAGGCACAATTCCATAATTCACTTTCATTTGCTACTCCTGTTATAACAACCTTTTTAGGACCCATCTCTGAAAGTTCCTTAGTTAGCTTATAAATATTTTCTTCCGTTACTTTTATATCGCTATATTTTTTATTAGTTAATATACATGCTTCTGTTAGATTTGGAGTAATTATATCTGCATGTTTTACTAAGTCCTTTACTTTCTTGCACATTTCTTCAGTATAGGTACTATATATTTTTCCGTGATCCCCCATTACTGGATCAATTACTATAAGAGAATCCCTATGCCTTTTAACAAAATCTAAAACTATACTTATTTGCTTTTCAGAGCCTAAAAATCCACTATATATGCAATCAAACTCCATATTAAGCCTTTCCCATACTCCCTTATAGCTTTCCATTTCACTTGTGAAATCTAAAAAAGAAAACTCTGAGTATCCAGTTTGACATGAAAGAATTGCTGTTGGAAACGGACAGCATTGATGTCCTATAACTGAAAGTATTGGAATGGCAACTGTTAATGAGCATCTCCCTATGCCTGAAATATCATTTATAGAAACTACTCTTTTAATTTTTTTCTCCATCTTTATCACCACCATATATAATTTCTAATCTTTATAATCTAATTATGATAATAGCATAAAAATACCATTTGTCTATTGTATCGGTACAATTATAAGTACAATAATAAAAGGTCATAATATTTTACTAATATTATGACCTAATAAATCTTACTTATTATTGCTAATGCTTATAAACTTCTCTATATTTTTTTCTATTACATCTAGTGAACCTCTCCAGAAATTAATATCATGAATATCTATACCCATAATCTTTGTTACTTCTGAAACCTTAAGCTTGCCTGTTACAGATAAAAGCTCTTCATATTCCTTGCAAAAAGCTTCTCCCCTTTTTAAATATTCAGCATATAACCCCTTTGCAAATAAATCTCCAAAGGCATAAGGGAAGTTGTAGAAATTAGAATCTGCATAATAGTAATGAGGCTTCCAAGTCCACATATAAGGATGAAGATAATTAGAGTCAAGTCCATCTCCATAAGCTTCTTTTTGAGATTTTATCATAGCTTCCTTTATTTCTTCTACTGATAATGAACTTTCCTTTCTTTTTTCAAAGACTTCACTTTCAAATAAGAATCTTGAATAGATATCAACTATAACTTGAGTAGAATCTGAAATATCACTTTCTAAAATAGCTAAGGCTTCCTTTTCACTTGCTTCTTTTAATGCTCCAGCTTTAACTATTATTTCACAGAAATTAGAAGCTGTTTCTGCTAAAGTCATTGGATATTCTGTATTTAAAACTGCTTCATTATTTAAGCATTCACCGTGGAATCCATGACCTAATTCATGAGCCATAGTTACTACATCACTAAAAGAACCACCATAATTTAATAATATTCTACTTTCCTTTATTGAAGATATCCTTGCACAAAATGCTCCTCCAACCTTTCCTTCCTTTGGCATAACATCTATCCAGCTTTTATCAAAAGCCTTCTTTGCAAAGTCACCTAAACTATCACTAAAGGTTCTAAAATTCTTTTCTACAAACTTTTTACCTTCTTCATAGGAAAATTTCATTTCTTCTTCAACTATTGGTGCATATAATTCATAAAAAGGTAATCCATTTTTATATCCTAAAATTTCAGCTTTTCTATTTAAATATTTTCTAAATATAGGTAATCTTTCTTTTATAGCAAGTAACATTGAGTTAAGTATTTCTTCATCCATTCTAGAACTTTTAAGTGTCATTTCTAATGGCGACTTATAGCCCTTTAACTCACAAGTAGTTATAACTTCTCCTTTAATTGCATTTAAGGCTGCTGCTACTCCATCTTCTATCTTTTTATATGATTTTATTTCAGCTTCATATGCTTTTTTTCTTACTTCCTTATCAGCATCATATGCCATATTTAATACTACAGTTAATGGTATTTCTTCTTCTTTCCCATTACTTTCTATAGAAACCTTATGATTTGCTATTAAAAGATTTTTATAATTTACCCAAGCTTCTGAACCCGTATTTTTCATTTTTGCAATTATAGCTTCTTCTTTATCTGAAAGCATATATTTACTTTGCTCTATTATTTCTTTTATATAAAACTCATGCTCCTTTAAAACCTTTGACTTTATAATGATTTCATCTATATTTTTAATATTAGAAATCCACTTATGGGCCTTAGTTAAATCTTCAGTTAATAAGCTCCACTTTTTACTTATTATATCTGCATACTTATTTCCCTCTTCATTTTTTGATTCAACACTAAGAATTAAAGATGAATATTCAGATATTCTTCCAACTAACAAAGTTAAGCTTTCCATTTGAGATATAAATTTTTCAAGCTTTACTTCTATATTTTCATAGTCTAAAATCATTGAATTTACTAATTCACTAAAATCATTTGATAAAACATCTACCTTACTAAGATCTTTTATAAATCTTTCACTACTAAAAGACTCATATATTTCATTTAAACTCCAATTAAGACTCATATTTTTCACCCTTCCATTTTTTTCATTTATATTAGTATATTACTAGTATTATAAAACTTCAATTAGTAAATTCTAATAATATCAAATATATATTAAATATTTTATCTTTCTATCAAATTTTTACTTTAATTAAATTTTTATAGATTTTTATGTGTATTTAATATATACTTTTTATATAAAGTTTTAGGAGGTATTTATATGAGTTGTGGTTGTTCAACACTAGGTAATGATGGAAAAGCTACTGTAGATTTAGTTAGAAGTAAGGGAAAGGCTGATTTACCTTTAAAAACACCTTATGAGATTCAGTGTTCATGTGGTAAGGAATTTACAATGACTAAATTAATAGACAATTGTCCTCACTGCATGATGACTTACGGAGTTACTCCATGTAGCCAAGGTGATAAAAATAATATTAAGGCTGCTGGAATTAAATATTAATAAAAAATAGGTAACTATTAATTTTATCCTAGCTTTTATGCTTAGATAATTTAATAGTTACCTTATTTTTTATCTCTTTAAATAATATTCCATTGAATTTTTAACTTTTGGAATTGGAATTTGACTTCCCCCTCTTCCCTTAACATCTTCTATTATCATTGATATAGCTATCTTAGAATCATCTGTGTTTACTGCAACAAACCATCCATTTTCTGTTCCTGTTTCATCATCTTGTGATTTTTTTATTTCAGCTGTTCCTGTTTTTCCTGCTACATTTACACCATCTATTTTTCCTAAAGAAGCTGTACCATCACCATTACTTATTAAACCTGAAAATGCTGTTATTAATGTATTTAGATTTTCCTTAGAAATTGTATTTTGTTTCCAAACCTTAGCTTCAGTATTTTCACTTACTACAAGTCTTGGTTGCATTATATTTCCTTCATTCCCAAGTGCACTATATGCTAAAGCCATATTTAATGGAGTCACCATTAACTCTCCTTGACCATAACCTGAATCTGCTAATAATATATCTCTGTTTATTGTTCCGTCATTTGAAATATGTGATGCTTCCATTGGATATTCAAAAGTTAATTCTTCTCCTATCCCAAACTTTTTAATTCCTTCAATCATCTTTTCTGAACCAACTTCTAATGCTATTTGTCCAAAGTAAATATTATCTGAATAATTAACTGCATCATTTAAATTAATAGCTCTTCCTGGATCTGTTACTCTTGTAATTTTAAAATCTCCCCAAGTGCTATCCTTTTGCCAAGCTGAACCTTCTATATTTCTTAACTCATCTGGATTATAAACCTTATTTTCTAACCCAATAGCTGCTGTTAATAATTTCATAGTAGATCCTGGTGAATAAACCTTATTAAATCTATTTATTTCATCAGCATTATTTGTTTCTTGCCATTTTTTCTTTTGATCATTAGTTGCATATGTTATAAATACATTTGAATCATAAGATGGAGCACTTACCATAGCTAGTACTTCTCCTGTTTTAGGATCTACTGCTGTTGAAGCTCCTCTATCCTCTCCGAATTCACTATAAATTTTGCTTTGAAGACCTGAATCTATAGAAAGCTTAATATCTTTACCATTTTGAACTTCACTTTTAGCTATAGATTTATTTTCTTCTCCTCTTTCTATTAAAATTTCTCCTCCATTTCTACCTCTTAGGGTATCTTCATAAACTTGCTCTAGCCCTGCTTTTCCAATATAATCTGTATGCACGTACCCTTTATCTTTATTTTCTTCTAGCTCTTCTGCTGTAATAGGTCCTATATATCCTATTAATCTTCCAAATGCTTCTCCACCTATATAAACTCTTGATGATTTTTCTTTAACTAAAATTCCTTCTGCATCTCTATTTATAAGCTTACTTAGCTTTTCATCACTAGCCATAATATCTACTATATTAACAAAATGCTCTGGATTTGTATTTGCATTTAATTTGTCCACTATTACATTTTCATCTATATCTAATATTTCAGATATATTTTTTATTTTAGCTTCTTTATTTTCTTTATCAAATATTTCTGGATATATACCTATAACCTTTATTACACCATCTTCTGCTAAAGGCTTTCCTTCCCTATCTAATATACTTCCTCTTTTTGCTTCTTCTATATTTACTCTTACCTTATCATCCTTAACCATATCGGGGAAAATCAATGATTCATTCCAAAGAACTTTATATTCCTTTTCCTCTTGTACTAATGTAACATTAAAATTATTTAATTCTAATGCTCCTGCTACTGTGTCCATCTTCACTGTAAATGGTAGAATCATACCACTATCTGTTTTTTCTATTTCACCATTTATTTCAACAACAACATTTTCAGCTTCTATTGCTGAATAAATATTGCTGTATCTACTTACAAAATCTTCTTTTGTAATATATCCCTTTGATTCTGTACTTAGTTTTTCATACATAGCTTCAAAGTTTTGATTTGCCATGGCTTCTTTATAAGCTTCAAATCCTTCCTTAGCCTTATCTGTTTTATTACAACCTAATAAAGATATTGCTGAAAATAAAACTAAACTTATAAGGATTAAAATTTTTCTTAAATTCCCTTTCATCTTTCCCTCCTGCTAATCATTAAATTTATTCTTTAGATAAGTCTAAATAAAAATATTTAGATTGATTTATGTATATATTTTAGCATATTGGAATCTTATTACAAATTTATTTTATCTTTATATTTTAAATTCCATAAAAATTATATTCACATATAATTAACACCCCTTTTTTATCAACACATTTTTTCACAAGTTACTAACAAGTTATTAACAGGGTTTTCAACAGGTTATTAACAATTTTCGCATAATTTTGATATAATTTTTTATTTTTGACACTTTTTGCATTTCTTAGATTTATAGAGTATTTTAAAGTATTTTGAAGATAATTTAAAATAATAATAAAAGTCCATACACTTCCAAAGTTTGACATTTATTGGTGGATTCTGTATAAATTTATTATAGTTTATTTTACGAGGTGGAAATATGGAATTAGAATTAATTGATATATTAAATGAATTATATATCAAATATGGTACAACAGAAGAGGTATTAAAATTAAGTAGAGTTATTGATAATATTGTTGTAGATCAACAAAGGATAAATTTTAGAGAATACCTTAACCTTATTAACTAACTAAATAAATAAATTTAATTAAATATACAAATGACATATTAATATTCTAGTTAATAAATTCCCTTTAATAACATAGAATATTTGAATATATTCCACACATATTCGCACATATATAAAGTCATAGACTTCCCTCTATGACTTTATAACTTACATAATTTAAATAAAGGGCAAGCATAAAGCTGCTTGCCCTTTAAATATTATTTTACTTCAGTTCTTATATTAATTGATACTGGCTTTGATGTTTCTCCATTTTCATAATTGCTTACTACTTTAAATCCGTAAATAGTATTTGCTAATAATTCTTTTATTTCAAGGCTATTAGTTTTAACTGGCAATCTTGAATACTCTTTACCATCTTTATATATGATATATTCCTTTAATCCCATTAAATTACTAGGCTCATCCCAAGTTAATGTTACTTCATTTGTAGTCACTTTTGCAGTAAGATTTGAAACCTTAGATATTACTATATCTTGTGGTTTTAAAACTAAAGCTTCATTAGCATTAGCTAACTCTAATGACATATTATCAACTTCTATTTGTTGTATATCATTTCTTTCAAATTCAGCCTTAGCTTTTTCTAATGCTTTTTCTAATACTAACCAAGAACTTGTAGTGTATAAATCACTATTTAAAGCTTCAGCTTTAGAAATTTCTTCACTTAATTTATCTTTATTTACTAATCCTAAAGCATTATCAATTTCCCCAAGCTTAAATCTTGTTCCTATAATATAAGTTTTATTGCTTAAATCCTTAGGGTCAAAGTTTCCATAAGAATTTAATATAAAGGTACCATCTGATAAAACAGTATTTCCTGCATATCCTGTATCCCCTGATTTAGGACTTGGTGTATAATCATTAGCAAGGTTTATTCTATATTGACCTTCATTACCATTTATTAAATCTTCATAGGTTCCTACCCAAGCAACCCATTCTCCTGCCATCCAGTCATTATTTTCTATTAAACCATTTTTATTATAATCTAGGATTATTTCTCTAAATGTTATTAATAATCTTCCACTTATAGGATCATATGATATTTTATGTCTTTCACCATTTAAAGCTCCTTGAACTTGTCTTGGCTTACTCCATGTTTTACCTTCATCATTTGACACAAATATAGTTGATTTATGCATATGAGATTGGCTTCTTCCAAGAGCCACTAATTGGTTTCCATCTGGTGATCTAAATATACCTACCTCACAAATTTGCATTGTTCTTTCAACATCTCTCCATTCTGATAAATATGGTTCTGGAGTTGACCACTGCTCATTTCCATCTTCATCAAAAGTAAGATACGTTCTGTAATTTACATAGTCATAATCGTGGTAAACTCCCATCCATTTATCTATGAAATTACCCTCGTCATCCTTTAATTGAACTAAGCTTGCCATAGCAACTATTGTTTTTCTTCCATTGTACCACTCTTTGTAATCACTCCAAGTTTCACCATTGTCATTTGAAATAGATGTTGTCCATCCTGTAAATCCATTTCCCCAACCTGGTCCACCTGAAATTTGCATTAACTTAGTACTTCCATCTGTCATATTTAATTTATATAATGTTGGAGTTTCCATGGAGTTTTTCCATGTAGGATTAGTTTCTAATCTTTCTGTCCAAGTTTCTCCTCCATCATATGACTTCTTCATTAATACTTCCCCTAAACCATGACCTTTTGGATAAACTGTTATTAATGTTTTATCATCATCTAATAAAATCATATCAGGTTGTCCTAAATATTGCCCCTTTTCTCTATCAATTACAATTTGCTTATCAACTGGATATTCATATTGAGGTATTGTATATCCTATTTCCATATCTTTATTTACACGAACATCTACACGCTTACTAAACCCTGTAGATTCATTTAAAACTGTAACAAATGTATCTCCATAAGCTTTAGCTGTTACTAAACCTTTTGCATCAACAGTTGCTATTTTTTCGTTGTCACTTATATACTTAATAGTTTTATCTTCATGATCTGAAATTAATTCAGCTTCAATTTGATATTTTTCATCTACCTTAAATTCTATATACTTTGTATTTACATTTAATCCTGGCACCTTTCTAATTTCATCTACATCTGATTTTGATAAAGGTCTATCATAAACCTTAACTTCATCAATTGCTCCAATATAGTTTCTACCACCTATAACCTTTAAAGGTGCATTAAAATCATTAGTCTTAGTCCATGCATTTGTTCCTGTTGATACTCCATCAACATAAACTGTTAAACCAGTTGACTTATCATTTACCCAAGCTAAATGAACCCATTCATCCTTTGGCACTACATGTTTTACTGTTAAGAAACCTGGTTTAACATGAACTCCCATGTTTTTACTTGAATCTCTTTCTATATCTATAGATTCTGTTTGCTTATCTCCATTTTGGAACTCTTTTCCGTCCCACATTATTGATGCTGGTAAGTTTTTAATATCACCTTTTTTTACCCACATAGCAAGGGTCCAATCTTTACTTAATGTAGCTGGACTTGTAATAGTAACATTATCAGTTCCATTATTAAATTGAAGTGCCTTTCCTACCTTACCATCGATAACTTCAGCTCCTTCTACTATTCCATCATAGTCTCCCCATGAATCAATTACCTTATTGCCCTCTATATTGTCAAAATTATAGTAAGCTATACTAGTACTTACATCTCTTTTAGTTACTATAACATTAATTTCTGTTTTGATATTTTGGTCATACACTGACGTAACTATTATTGTTGCATTACCTTCTGATATTGCAGTAACCTTACCTGTTTTACTTACAGTTGCTACAGCTTCATTTGATGTGCTCCATACAATACCTTTATTTAAAGAATTTTCTGGAAGAACTGTTGCCGTTAAAGTTTCTTCTGATCCTACTTCTAAAGACAATGAATTTTTATTTACTTCTATAGAATCTACTCTTTCTACTCCATTAGCTTTTAATTCTATATATTTTTTAGATATATTTTTTATTCCTTCTCTTAAAGCTTCCATATCACTAGGTAATTTAGCTCTAGTTTCATTTGTAGCAAACTTTGCTCCACCGTGATCTCCAACTCCATTTTTAGAACCTGAATAATTTACATTAACTGTTTTTAATAAATTTTCTACATCTTCTTGAATAGCTGGAACTTCCTTAGCCATTAAATATAGCTTATTTACATCTCTCATTCCCTCTGCCATTTTTTCTAAACGTACACTTGATTTCGATACTTTATTTTCACTATTCTTTTCATCGGGATAAATTAATGATGTATCTCCTGCTTCAAATGCCCAGTGTGTTGTATCTCTTAATGGATCTTCTACCCAAGCATCAAATGCCCAACGCATATATCCTGTTGCTCCTTGTGCTGCTGAGAATAACATAGTCCAATAGCTTTCACCTGGCATGCTAAGTGCTAGTGAATTTGGGAAATGCTCTGTACATGTATATATAGTAGTTTTATATTCTTTTTCTGAATCCTTTCTTTCTTGCACAAAGTTTCTATAACCTTGTAAATCTGTTTTTGCAGCTGTTGAACCCACACTTAAATCGTCTACACGCTTAGTAATGTTAAAGTAGCTTGCACTAAAATGATCCATAGCTGCAGCCTTCTTTAAAATAAGTCCATCCTTATTTTTAACCTTATCTACTACGTCAAATGCTTTATCCATATTTGCTCTCTCATCTATTCCAATATAAGTGTCTTCAAACCAACCTTTTTCATCAAGATGAGGAACTAAAGCATTTAAGAATTGTGTCCATACTGTTTCATAATTAGCTGTACCTGGTGTTAAAGTTATATATTTTTGAGTTCCTGTAGCTTCATCAAAATAATAAACTCTATTTCCCCAAGGAATCATACTATAACAAATTATCTTATCTCCAATTCCTAAATCCTTATTAAATTGAACCCACTTATCAAAATCATCAAAGTTAAAAGTATAAGTTCCATCTAATTTTTTAGTCCATTTTATCATTGATGGATATCTTATTTCATTTTTACTATAAGTTTGTCCACCCCAAGCTTCTTCAACAATAGAAGTAGTAATAGCATGTCCACCTAATTCCTTGTATTTAAGCATATGTGGAGTTAATATTTCTAAATGCTCTGGTGAAAATGGTTCCACTCCATAGTATTCAGCTGAACTATAAGGATATTGCCATGCTTCAAAATCAAAATCATAGTCTTCTGGATTTGGCATTACTGCATCTAAAACTTCTACATTATAAGTAAAAGTAAGAGGCACTTCTACATCATCAGCTGTTACAGAAATTGTACCTGTATAAATCCCTGGCTTTGTCCCTTCTGGAACATTTATTTCTACCCAAACTGGTTGAACCTTATTAAATCCAATATCTACTACTTCTGTAGTGTATAAAATATCTGGAACGCTTTCTTTTGGACCTGTTGGCATCGAAATATCATTTTGATTATGGTATCCAGCATCTCCAATGTAAGCCTCAGTTTCCTTTAAAAATGTAGTTATAACGTTATCACTTGATAATACATTATCTCCTGATATAAAATCACTAGCCTTTACTCTTACATTTTTTAATATAGAATCCTTTGAAATAAGAGCAATTTCTGAAATAGTCTTGTCCTTTTTCCAAGCAAATAAATCCTTACTTACTAATCCCATTGATTTTACTTCATTATATTTATCTTGGTTATAGTGAGTATTAGTATCTACTATACTTCCATGTATATTAGATACACCTTTTTTAACCTTTATAAAAATTTCCTTTGAAATATTAAATTCATTAGAATTAACTAATACCTTTGTTTCGCCTTCTGATACTGCTGTAATTTTTCCATTATTATCAACAGTTGCTACTTCTTGATTTTCTGAAACAAATGTTATATCACTTAAAGTAGCATAGCTCGGTAATACTTCATAAGTTATTTGAACTTCTGCTCCTTGAATTAACTCTAAGTTAGTATTATCTATATTAATGTCTGTAACTCTATATTTTTCATGATAAACCTTTGCATAATCTACTTGAATAACAGCCTTTCCTTTTGTAGATTCACTTTTTCCTGTTGCTATAGCTGTAAGAGTATGCTTTCCTTCGCTTAACCCTTCTGCCTTATATAATAGTTGATTTCCTACTCTGTTAGCTGCATAAGAGCTTACTTCTGTAGCTTCTCCACCATCTATCGAATAGCTCACTATTCCATGATTCCAACTTTTATGACCATATACTTCAATAGCATTACCTACAAATTCAATTGTATAATACTTAGTAGTTGCATCTGTAGCTCCTGTGTTTATATCATTATAATGTTCATCTCCATTTCCATTATAACTATCAGTTGTTCCACCACTTCCCCATCCATTTCCGAAATAGGTAAACTTATTTGTCTCTCCCTCTGTAGTCATATCATTTATTATGCTCATTTCATTAGTTGTTGCATTAACTGTAATATTTAAGTTTTGAAATACAGTTAAACAAGAAAATAAAAATAACATAATTGAACTAATAACTCTTTTTAATTTCATTTTATTTCTCTCCTCTTTATTTTTATAACCTCTAAATTATCTAATCATTATTCTTCTCAGCCTTAAGAGATATATAAGTATTTCTTACTTAATAAATCTCTTGAAAAAGGATGAATGAACATTTAATCTCTTGTATTCTCTAATATAAACTTTATTTAAATGCTTATTTTCTTAAGTACCACCCCTCCTTTTTCTTACTTTTTTACAATTATTTTACATATAAATTATATCACTTTATATTTTATATTTCAGCATTATTTTTTCAAAGCTATATAAATTTTTCAACTTAAATCTGATTAAAAAAATTTACATATTCAAAACTTGATAAATCACTTTCTACATCTAATATTAAATTATTTTTTATATAAAATTTATAACTTGCATGACTTACTGCATTTTCGTGAATTACTCTATTCATATTACCATTTGTTGGTGCAAATAATTTTTGTGGTTCTTTTGTTATTAAATCAACTTCTAATTTATATTTTCCCCTTTTAATCTCCACCTTATTTTCAGAGCAATTTATTATTTTAACCCCATTATATGTAGCTAGCCTATATTCTTCCCCCTTGTAGAAAACAATAGCTATACATCCCTGAAAGTTCATTCCCATAAATGGTATATCTGCTATAGAAACCATAATAGATGAATCTTCTTTGTTTTTAAAGCTATTACATTGAGTCCATAAATAGGATTTTGGAAAAGAAGTCCCCCAATCCTTCTCAATATATCCAATTCCATTATTAAATTTATATTCTTCATTATTTATAACTATTGTTCCTATTAAATTATGCTTTAAACTTATTACTCCATGATTACATTCCATAAATGGAATAATGCTAAAAGGACCCATAATGTCATATTTTATTGGAGTTAAATCACTATAGTTTATATGTCCAGCTATCTTCAAATCTGAATTTTGTATATCAATATTTATTCCCTTTTTTGAAAACTTATTATCTGCAATTTTTACTTCTAATAAATTTTGATCAATGCTAAAATCTGAGTAAGGATATTTAACATTATATGATTTTGTATTTGTAATAACTTGAATAAATGCCTCTTTATTTCCTTTATCATCAATGTTTATACCTGGTATAAAGGCTAGTGTATCTGTTTCATTTTGATGCTTAAAATACCAACCTTCAAAAAAGCTTTTCCTTTTATTATTTCCATGGAAATTACTCATTTTTAAGCCCCCTTGTTGCTGGACCATCTAACCAATTTCCCTTATAATCAAATCTTGATCCATGACATGGACAATCCCAGGATAGTTCATCTGCATTCCACTTTAGTTCACATCCTAAATGAGGACATTTTGTTGTTACTATAAAAGCCTTTCCATTATTATCTTTGTAAACTCCAACCTTTTCTCCCTTGTACTCTATTATGCCTCCATGTCTATTAGGAATATGGTCAATATGCTCATTTGGAATATCAAATCTTTGTGCTATAAAGTTTTTTGTAGTTTCCATTCCATCTTTCATTAAATTGCTAAATGATAACGTAGCATCAAATCTTCTTGGAGAAAATATTTCAGAAAAGTTATTTTCTCTTCCTAAAATTTCATCTGATATAATCATTGCTGACACCATAGCATTAGTCATTCCCCATTTATTAAATCCTGTAGCTACATAAATATTAGGTGTACTTAAAGAATAAACTCCTATATAAGGTATTCCATCCATAGTCATACAATCTTGTGAAGACCAAGAGTATTTTTCCTTTGCATTAGGATATAATTCCTTAGCCTTTTCTCTTAACTTTTCATAGCAACCGCCTTCTTCATTTTTTCCTGTTCTTTGAGGTATTCCTCCTATTATTAATAAATCATTATAATTTCTAAATGAATACCCTTCCATTGAAATATCTATATACATTCCATCTATATCTTTTGCCCCTTCTAGAGCTAATACATATGATCTTTCTTGATGCATTCTCATAAAATAAAATCCTGGCATATTTAAAAAAGGAAAATGCGTTGCTACTACTATTTTTTTAGCCTTTATATTTCCGTTGTTTGTAATTACAGTGTTATCTTTAATGTCAATTGCTCTTGTATCTTCATATATTTTTATATCCTCAGATATAACCTTTAAAAATTTAATAGGATTAAATTGAGCTTGATTTTTATACTTTAATGCAGCCTTAATTTTAAAAGGCAATTTTGTTTCATAAACTACTTCAGCATCTATTCCAAGCTTTTTAACTACATCTAATTCTTTATTGAATTCATCACTATTTTCTAATGAATATATATATGCATCCTTTTCTTCAAAGTCACAATCTATTTTAAAATCATTAATTATTTTTTTATATTCCTTTATCGCTAATTCATTTGCTAAAGCATACTCCATAGCCTTTTCCTTTCCAAATTCCTTTACTAAAGTACTATAAATTAAATTATGCTGAGAAGTTATTTTAGCCGTAGTGTCTTTTATATTTCCGCTTGCTATTTTATTTGCTTCAATAACTACTACCTTAACGCCCTCAGCTTTCAATTTATGTGCAATCAGTAATCCTGCAATTCCAGCTCCTATTACAACTACTTCAGCTTCTATATTAGAATCCAAAGTTTTTCTAGATTTAATTTCACAACTATCACTCCATAATGACTTCATTAAACTCACCTCATATACATTATTCCAATATAATTACATAATTAATCATTATTTCTGTATTATGAAGTTTTTTATTAATACTTAATTGTATATATCAATATAATAATATAATTAATCCAATTTCTATTTTAAAATATCACAGTGCAGTTATAGTAGTTTTAGAAACTACTAGTTGAAATGTATGTATTTATATGGTATTATATTGATAATGAATAAAATATAATTAGGAAGGTGTGTTATGGAAAAGATAGCTTTAATAACAGATAGTACATGTGGTTTACCACAAGAATTTATTAGCGAATATGATGTAAAGGTTGTACGACTTAAAATTTTATATAAAGATGCTGAATATATTGATGGTATTAATATTACTCCAAATGAGGTTTACTCAAAACTTGAAGAGGAAACTCCAACTACTTCAATGCCCTCTGTTCAAGATGTATGTAATTTATATGAAGAGTTAATTAATGATGGATATACTCATGCTATATCTCTTCCTATATCTTCAGGATTATCAGGAACTATCAATAGTTTTAATATAGCTAGTTCACAATACGAAGATAAAATAAAATCCTTTGTATTTGATACTAAAATTTTATCTATGGCTGTTGGATTATCAGTAATAGAAATTGGAAAGCTAATAAAAAATGGTGAAACTTTTGAAAATATTTGCTTAGAAATTCCAAAGCTTAGAGAAAAAACTTCAATGTATTTTACAGTAGATACATTAGAATATTTAATTAAAGGTGGCCGAATTGGAAAAGTAACTGGTGGAATTGGTGAAATGTTAAATCTTAAACCTATAATAACTATGGATGAGGATGGAAAATATAAAAACTATACTAAGGTTAGAGGATCTAAACAATCTTTTAATAAACTATTAAAATTAGCTACTGATATATTAGATAAAGGAAAAGGAAAAGTTGTTATTATGACTGGAACTATGGATGAGGAAGCTAATAAACTAAGAGAAATTTTATCAAATCATAAAAACACTACTTTTATGCATTTAGGTACAATAACCCCTGCAGTTGGAATACATTCTGGACCTAGACTATTAGCTGTAGCAATAATGGAAGAATATTAATTTTTCCTTAAACTCCTTGATATTAATTGTATATTATACTAAAATAACCTTTATAGTTAAGATTTAGAGGTGGATTAATGAAAATAATATATTTAGTAGTACCTTGTTATAATGAAGAAGAAGTTTTACATGAGACCTCCTTAAGATTAAAGGAAAAAATGGATTATTTAATCCAGTCAAATAAAATTTCAAATGAAAGTAAAGTAGTTTTTGTAGATGATGGAAGCAAGGATAAAACGTGGACAATAATAGAAGAATTACATAATAGCAATAATTTATTTTCTGGAGTTAAATTATCTAGAAACAAAGGACATCAAAATGCACTATTAGCTGGATTAATGACTGTAAAGGATAAATGTGATGCTGTTATATCTTTAGATGCTGACTTGCAAGATGATATAAATGCAATAGATGAATTTATAGAAAAGTTTAATAATGGCTGTGATGTTGTTTACGGTGTTCGTAGCAGTAGAAAAAAGGATTCAGCCTTTAAAAGAATTACTGCTCAAGGCTTTTATAAGGTTATGAAAGGCCTTGGTGTTGATATAGTTTATAATCATGCTGACTATAGGTTAATGAGTAAACGAGCTCTAGATGCTTTAAAGGACTTTAAGGAAGTTAATCTATTTTTAAGAGGTATAGTTCCTCTCATTGGATATAAATCTGATACAGTAATGTATGAAAGAAATGAAAGATTTGCTGGAGAATCAAAATATCCTCTAAAAAAAATGTTAGCCTTTGCCTTTGAAGGAATTACATCATTTAGTGTAAAACCAATTAGAATGGTTTTAGTAGCTGGACTTTTAATGTTTATAGGAAGCTTACTTGCAATGCTTTATTACTTAGTTTTATGGTTACTTGGAAAAACTATTCAAGGCTGGGCTACTATAGTAATGTCTATATGGATGCTTGGTGGAATACAGCTTTTATGCCTAGGCGTTATAGGAGAATATATAGGTAAGATATATATGGAAAGCAAGGCTAGACCTAAATTTATCATAGAATCTTTTTTAAACAAGTAAAATATAAACACCTGAGATTAATTTATCTTAGGTGTTTTTTTGTACACTTTATATACCAGTTCCATAATAGTTACATACATCTCTTGTATATTTCACTACTTTTTAGGCAACCATAATTTTATACTATAAAACTTACATTATATTAATAAATTTTATGGAGGCATATATGAACACAAAGATATTCTCACTTATAGCTGCTACTATTATCTCTAGTAGTTTAATATCCCCTGCAAAAATCCCTAAAACTCAAAAAATTTCTACTTATGAAAATAGCCAAGTCTTATTTACTTCTACCTTCCCTAAATTTCATAAAAAAGATTCTGATTTAAAACAAGTTTCATTATCTGGAGATTTAGACTTAGACTTTATAGATCAAATGCTTTCACAGCATCTTGAAGCTACTCATTTATCCAAGGAAATTTTAAAATATACTAAAAATGATTCTATAAAAGAAGTTTCAAAAAATATTGTTTCCTCATTGGATTCGCAACTTCCCCTAATGAAAGGACTTTTAACTGAATTTAAAAAACATCCAAATGTTAATGAAAAATTAGAAATGTCTTATATAAGTGATTATATGAGCATTATGGCTAAAATGGATAAGGGAGTAAACAAGTTAAAAAAGACTGGAAATTTAGATATAGATTATATAAATGAAATAATTCTTTATGAAGAAGCAACACTTAAAATATCAAAATCTATTTTAAAATATACAAAAAACCCTTCTATTAAAGCTATTGCAGAAGAAATATTAAAAAATCAAAGTCAAAATCTTAACGACTTAAAGGAAATAGAAAAAACTATTAATAAATAAAAAATCTAGAGATGTACTTACTTTATATAAGTTTTCATCTCTAGATTTATTTATATTTCCTTTTGATATGTTACTATATCTAAAACTCTATTAAATTTTTCACCAACATTTTTTAAATGCCCACATTTAATGTAATTATTTTTTTCAAATAGCTTTATACTAGCTATATTTTCTCCACAAATTATTGCTAAAAGTGTTTTTATTCCCTTTTTCTTTGCCACTTCCTCAACAAAGTTTATAGCTCTTGTTCCAATACCATTTTTATTAATTCCTGCCTTTAAATATATTGTTACTTCAGCACTTCTTCTATAAGCCTCACGCTTTTTGTATGGTGCTAATAATACATACCCTATTATTTCATCATCATAAATTACAAAGCTTTCATATAGCTCGTCCTGTGAAAATAATATATCCTTCATTTCATTATAAGAAATATCACCTATATGAAATGTAGCTGTTGAATTTTCCACATAATACATATATATTTTTCTTAAAGCTTCTATATCCTCTTCTTGTACCTTTCTAAATTTTACTTTTTCCATTTTAAATCCCCCAATTTATTCTTCATGTAAATGCTTATTAAAATATTCTTCCTTTGGCTTTGAAACCTTAATATATTCAATTATATCAAATGTATAATTTTCCCCTTTTTTTATTTCTCCTATAGCCTTTATCCAAGTGCCCTCTTTTATTCCTTTATAACCCTTTGCTTCTAAGCCTAATAATACAGCATCAGCTGCACAACATTGAATTTCTTCTCTTGCTAATGTAAATAATAAATCATCTTCAGCATTTATATCGTATATAAATCCTGTAAACATTATTTTTTTACCTAAATAATTATCTGGATTTTCCTTTATTTCATTTATAATATAATAATTTGAATTTGTTATCTCTATTATTTCATTATTTATATCTAATGTAAACTTTCCTTCAGCATTTTCTATATAATCAACCTTTTCAAAGGTGTTAAAGGATAAAAATGCTCCTACTATTAATGTAAAAATTAATGGCAAATACTTATTAGAATTATCCTGTCTAGAATTAAATGTAAATACCTTTCCTATTTGAACTATTATTAACATTGCTAATAATCCTATAGCAAAATACATATATTTTACTATTTTCATGCTTAAAATCCTATATATATTTCCACTACCTACTAAATATACTAAAAATAATGTTAATAATGATAATACTATAAGCCAAATAAACTCATCTATATTAAACTTTTTCATAGCCCCTCCTTATAAAATTACACTTATTATTAATGCAAATATAAATACAATAGAAACTATTAAAAAGCTAAGGGCTACTATAAACTTCTTTTTAAATGCTGATGCCAAAAGAATTGTGTTTTTTAAATCTAACATAGGTCCTAATATTAAAAATGCTGAAACAGAACCTACTCCTAAAGTATCTAAAAATCCTTTTGCAATAAAAGCATCTGCCTCTGAACATAAAGATAGTAAAAATGCTAAAAGCATCATTAAAATTATTCCTAAATACCTTCCCCCTGAAATGCTATTTAATATTTTATCATTTATCAACACAATAAAAATACTTGATAAAAATGCTCCAAATATGTAGTACCTACTTATGTCTAAAAATTCTTTACTAGTATGCTCTAAGCATAATCTTATTTTTGATTTATTATAAAAATAACTTCCTTCAACACATCCACAATTACAATAGCTACTATATACTTCATTATCCTTTAAAACCTTATTTCTATTTTTAAAGAATATATCTATTACTCCACCTATTAATAATGCACAGAAAATTCCACCTATAACTCTTATTAATATAATATCTAATCTTCCATCAAAGGCATAATATGTAGATGCAATTACAATTGGATTTACAATTGGCACAGATAACATAAATACTGTAGCTACACCTATAGGCACTCCTTTTTTCATTAAGCTTTTTGCTATAGGAACAATTGCACATTCACATATAGGAAAAAATACACCTGAAGCTGCTGCCACTAAAAGCGCTAATATTTTATTTTTAGGCAAAAGCTTTTTTACTCTATCCTCTGATATATATAATTGAATTAAAGCTGAAATTAATGATCCTAACAATATAAATGGCAAAGCTTCTAAAACTATACTAATAAATGTTATTGTCCACTTTTCAAATATTCCCCCCATTTATTTCTCCCTGTTTCCCCTAATATATTTTAATGTTATCTTATCTAATAATCCTCTTTTAAAATACTTTGACTCCCTTAGTTCCCTTTCTAATACACCTATATTTTTTGAGTAAATTATAGGTGATGTTAAATTAACCTCTTCTAATAACTTTCTTAGCTCTTCCTTTTTCTTATTATCTAAAATATCAAAATTATTTACTATTAATAACTTACTTCCTTGTATAAACGGAATAAGTATTTCTCCCATATTTACTATATATAGCTTTAAGTTTTCACCTTCTCCTATATAGTAGCTTCCATAAAATCTTACTAGCTTTTTCACTTCATTATCTACTAATAAATCCCTTATATCCTCTAACTTAAGAGTTCCATTAAATTCTATAATTACTCTATCATAACTTTCCTTAGATAAATTATTTTTCAATAAATTCTTTACTTCTGTTATTTCTTTAAGCTTTATAACTTTAATTAAATCTAAACTTCCTTCAATCTCTCTATTTCCTTCTTCTAGCTGTATAATTAATATTTTTTCATCATTACATCCTTCTGTTTTTAAATATGAATTTATAAAGGCTGTTTTTCCAGCCCCTAAAAATCCAGTTACTATTTCTAACTTACTTTTCATATTTAATCCTCTACTTAAATATTTTCCCCAGCTCGTCCTTATTTAAATTAACTCCTATAAAAGATATAACAGAGCTAGATTCTGCCTTAATTGATCTAATAACAAACTCATCTTTTACAAAATCAAATTGCCCATGACTTCCATCCATTAACTTTACTATTCCTTTTGCTCTAAGAACTTCTCCATAACTGCTACATGAAGATATAAACTTAAACTTAGAAAATAATTCTTCCTTAGATGTTTTTCTATTTAAATAAACTGCAAAGCTTTCAAAATTATTTTCTTCCTTTACACTTTCCTTTCTTAACCTTCCTTTAAAGGCTCTATTTCCCTTTATACTTACAGATGAATCTCTACTTAATGTTAAGATTTCTTTTCCATTAATATTCTCCCAATTATCCTTTACTATTAAAGCCTTAGGATTTATTTTACTTATTGTTTTTACAACCTTTTCTACAT
>NZ_JBOFYU010000117.1:0-13879 GCF_051654825.1 Clostridium sp. | reverse complement strand
TAGAAGTTAATAAGAATAAGTTAGAATTAATTTTAGGAACATCAGAAACATTAAGTGCTATTGTACTCCCTACTAATACTTTAAACTTAGGGATAGAATGGAGTAGCTCTAATAAGGATGTAGTTAAAGTAAATAAAATAGGTAAAGTTGAAGCTATTTCCATTGGAGAAGCTATAATTACAGTTAAATCAATTTATAATCCACAAATATTTAAAGAAGTTTCTGTAACAGTAAAGGAAAAAGATTTAACTAATAGCGCTATAGCTTATTATGATTTCGAAGATATAAATAATAATATAGTTAAAGATAAGTGGAACAATTATAATGGTGTGCTACAAGGGGCAGAAGTTATAGATGGTATTGTTGGAAAGGCACTTCAATTTAATGATGGTAATGATAATGTTACAATTAATAGCCCAGCTACATTAACAGAAAGTTGGTCTGTAAGCATGTGGGTTAAGAAAGGTGACATTAAAAAAGCGCCTGCATCATTACTATGGGATGGAAAGGATTTTGTAGATGAAGGTAAGGAAACTGGAACAGAATCTTTAGATATAGCAAGAAATACAGCAGAACAGTTAGGAGTACACTGCAAAAATGGTTTCTTTACATTTAGATATACTGTGCCAAAAGATGAATGGGTACATTTAGCTTGGGTTAATGATAAAACTCAAGGGTTAAGAATTTATATTGATGGAGTATCAACAGATATAAATCCATATACAAAAAATAATAGCTTAACACTTCCATTAAAAGTTATAGGTGGAAGAAATTTTGTAGGAGCTATAGATGAAGTTAAAGTTTATAATCAACCTTTAAGTAAGGCTGAGGTAGATGAACTTAGAAAGCTTCCAGGATTAAATGTAACTCCAGAATATGCTGAAGTTATGGTTGGGGAAGAAGTTAAAATTAATGCAGTATTAATAGGTGACTATGAGGATAAAACTATAACATTTGAAAGTAGAAACCCTGAAATAGCAACTGTAAATAATAATGGTATAGTTACTGGAGTAAGATTTGGAGATACAGAAGTAATTGTATCAAATCCAGCAACTGGATTTACCAAAATAGTAAGTGTTAGAGTAAATAAGGAGCTAAATGTTGGATATACAATACCTCAGTATGATTATCCAAAGGATAAGCAAATGGTAATCGATAGGGAGCCAGGACAATATTTAGGTCATCCAGATATGGTAGCATTAGATGATAATAATTTAATAACACTATACCCTAAAGGTCATGGTATAGGACCAATTATAATGAAAAAGTCATCAGATGGAGGACAGACTTGGTCAGATAGATTAGAAACTAATCCAACTTGGGAGGAATCTAAGGAAACACCAACAATTTATAAATTAAATATGACTGATGGTACAACAAAGTTAATTGAAATATCAGGAGCGCCTGGACGTGGTGGAGTAACTGGATGGATGTCATCTATTTCTGATGATAATGGTGAAACTTGGAGTGACTTTAAAAACTGGCACTCTGGTAATTCAACAATTGTGGCTATGGCAAGTTTAGTACAATTAAAAGATGAAAATGGAAACTTTATAGATAAGTGGATGGGTGTGTATCACAATGGATCTTATATAAATTATAAGAGTTATTTAACATTTGATAAGGATGGAAATGAGCAATGGAGCGTACCAGAACCATATTTATCAAAGTACAGAGATGTAGAAAGCCAATATCAAATATGTGAAGTTGGTATGTTTAGATCACCAGATGGTAAGAGAATTGTTGCATTAGCAAGAAGCCAATCACACATGAACTTATCAACAATGTTTTATTCAGATGATGAAGGGAAAACTTGGTCAAAACCAAGACCAATTCAAGGTGCGTTATTGGGAGAAAGACATAAAGCTACTTATGATCCTATAAGTGGAAGGTTACTAGTGACATTTAGAGAGATAATATTAGATTATGATAAAGATGGTCAAATTGAAAGTGGAGATTGGATGGCTGGAGATTGGATTGCATGGATAGGAACTTATGAAGATTTAATGAATGGAGAAGAGGGAGATTATCGTATAAGATTAGCAGAAGACTATACTCCATCAGCTAAATCAGGAGATACAGGTTATGCTGGTAATGTTGTCTTATCAGATGGAACATTTGTATTAAATAGTTACGGCTGCTTTGATAAAGAGGATCCTTACAACAATAATGGAGTTGGTGGATATAACACATATATCCTAGGAATGAGATTTAAGCTTGGTGAAATTGATAACGCATTAGGTTTAGTTAATAAGGATGAATTAAATTCAATTATAACAACAGCAGAATCACTAAAACAAAATGATTACTCAGCAGAAAGTTGGGCATATTTTAAGGCTGCTTTAGATAATGCTAAAATAGGAACTGAGAGGAATGACATTCAACAAAAGGAAGTAAATGATTTAAAAGTTGAATTAGAAAAAGCGATAGAATTATTAGAAGAAAAAGTAGAAATTAATGCTGATGTTAATAATGATGGAATCATTGATATTAGAGATTTAGCATTAGTATCTAAACACTATGGTAAAAATAGTGAGGATAATAAAGATGAGTGGAATAAGATAATTAGATTTGATATTAATAAAGACAATGTAATTGATACTTTAGATATAGAGTATATAACCAATTCTATACTACAATAAAATTATAAAATAATTTATGGGTCCATCTAGTAAATGATTTTTAATCATTTACTAGATGGTATCTTTTTATAGAAATCTATTGAAAAACAAAAAAGAAGTACTAGTGTTAGCACCCAAAAGTACTTCTTTTTTAATTTAAAAGGTTTGATAATAATAAAAGAAAAATTATTTTTATCACCATTATTATACAGTTGGTTTTGTTAAAATTACCTTACAACAAGGTTACAAATAAATTACAAGAACAATCTAATCTTACTAATTAATAACAATATCGTTACAGTACACTTACAATTATATACGTTAAATTAAAAATATGGTAATATCAGGTGGAGAATCAATATATTGGGAGGATGAAAAGATGATAAACAAAAAGGTAAAAAGTATAATTGCAGCTGCATTATCTGTTGGAATTTTATTACCTACAGTAATTAATCCCGTAAATGTAACTGCTAAGACAAATAGTGAAGTTGTTTCAAAGGAACAAAAGGAAGTTAACAAAGTTAATATTGCACAAGGAAAAAGAGTTTATGGAAGAGATGATAGCAAGAAAAATGTATTAAATAATGCTATTGATGGCGATATTAATACTTATTGGGATGGTGGACAATATCCATCATATTTAGAGGTAGATTTAGAAAAGGTTTACTCATTAGATTCTATAAATTTAGTTAATTATGAAGGAAATAATAGATATTATAATTACAGTATTTATGGAAGTACTGATGGTGTTAATTATGATAAGATTGCAGAAAAAACTAATAATAATGTAGCTACCAATACGGGAGATATATACGAATTTAGTAATACAGTTGAAGCTAGATATATAAGAGTTCTTATAGAGTATTGTTCTGTAAATGAGTCTGCTCATATATCAGAATTAAGAGTATATGGAGATGAAACAGATAAAGAAGGTTCAGTAGCACCTGAAATAAATATTCCTAAGTTTGAGGACACTGAATATGCAGCTCCAATAACTACAGAAGAAACCTTAAGCGATGTTTCAGGAATAGTACAAAGACAATTAGGAGCAGAATATGTAGATTGGTTTAACTTTACTATAGTTCCTGGCGAAAGTAATATGGATTATTTTGAAATCACTAATGGTGAAAATGGAAAAATAAATATTACAGGTAACAATGGTGTATCTTTAGCTACTGGTTTAAATCATTACTTAAAATATTTCTGTAATGTGCTAATAACTCAAACAGGGGAAGCAGTTAAAATGCCAGAAACAGCTCCAGCTGTAGATACTCCAGTAAAGAAAGAAAGTCCATATGAAAATAGATATGCTTACAACTACTGTACATTCTCTTATACAATGGCATTTTGGGATGAAGATGAATGGCAAAATGGATTAGATTGGTTAGCATTAAATGGTGTAAATCTTGTATTAGATGTAACTGCTCAAGATGAGGTTTGGAGAAGATTCTTAACTAAGCTTGGATATGATATGACAGAAATTAAAAACTGGTTAGTTGGTCCTGGTTATATGGCATGGCAACACATGGCTAATATGGGTACTTTCGGAGGACCTCTTCCAGATCAATGGTTTACTGATAGAACTGACCTTGCAAGAAATATGCAAAGAAAGATGAAATCATTAGGTATGGAAACTGTACTTCAAGGATATTCAGGAATGATACCAGCAGATATACAAGATAAGATTCCAGATTTAGAAGTTCTTCAACAAGGTAAATGGTGTGATTTCCAAAGACCTGCAATGTTAATGACTGATAGTGAAGATTATGATAGAATGGCAGCAATGTTTTATGAATGTCAAGATGAGGTTTATGGTAAGGATGCAACTAACTATTATGCAACAGATCCATTCCATGAAGGTGGAACAGATGGAGGAATGTCAAGAGCAACTATTTATGCTGAAATACTTGAGTCAATGAAGAGCTCAGATGAAGATGCTATATGGGTTATTCAGTCTTGGAGAGAAAATCCAGCTCAAGATGGTTTAAATGGAATAGCTAATAGAGATGATCTTTTAATATTAGATTTATATGCAGAAGTAGATCCAAGATGGGATGGTAGCTCACATGCATTTGGTCATACTTGGGATAGTGATGAATTTGATGGTACTCCTTGGGTTTGGAATATGTTAAATAACTTCGGTGGTAGAATGGGATTACATGGTCAATTAGAAACATTAGCTACAGAAATTCCAAAGGCTTTAAAGGTTACTTCAGCAGATGGACAATCTAAGATGAAGGGGATAGGTATGACTCCAGAAGCACTTGAGTCTAATCCAGTATTATATGACTTACTTTATGAGATGGCCTGGACTACAGAAGAAGTTGATGTTGATGAATGGTTAAGAGGCTATGTAGAAAGAAGATATGGTAAGTTTACAGAAAATGCTTATGAAGCTTGGAAGATATTAAATGATACAGCTTATGCACCAAGAAGTGACTTCCATGAAGGAGCACCAGATTCATTAATTAATGCAAGACCTAAGTTTGGTGTTACAGGAGCATATGCATGGGGAACTATTAACCCTAAATATGATAAGGTTGAATTAGAAAAAGCTATAGAACTTTTATTCTCAGATTATGATGAGCTTAAAGATAATGAAGGATATATGTATGACATTACAGATAGCTTAAGACAAGTTTTAGCTAATTCTTCAGCAGAATATTATAGAAAGTTTACAGCTTTATATAAGGCTGGAGATAAAGAAGGCTTTATTGAATATGCAGATAAATTCTTAGAGCTTATTAAATTACAAGAACAAATCTTAAGTACTGAAGATACATTCTTAGTTGGAAGATGGATTGAAGATGCTAAGGAAATTGCTTATGATGATTTCTCAAGAGATATGTTTGAAATAAATGCTAGAGCACTTATAACTACTTGGGGAGCTGTAAAGCAAGCAGAAGATGGAGCATTACGTGATTACTCAAATAGACAATGGGCTGGATTAACACAGGACTTCTATTATAATAGATGGGAAATGTGGATAGATTCATTAAAAGAAGCTATTGAAACAGGAAGTCAGCCTAAAAATATAAATTGGTTTGAAAATGATTGGAAATGGGTTTTAGATAATAAAGAATACACAACTGAAGCTTCAAACTTAGATGTAAAGGAGTTAGGAGAAAGAGTATTTGAAGAGTTTACAGTAAAAGATTTAAATAAGCCAACTTTAAATAAGGATAGCTTTAATAAATATAACCTTTCATACTTATTAGGAGTATCTAATTCAGCAGAGCTTCAAAGCAAAGTAACTACTTCAGGTGATGGAGAAGTATGGGGTAAAGGATGGAGAGCCTTTGATGGTGAAAGAGGTCAAAAGGACCAAGGTGGTAGATGGGTAACTAGAGTAATGTCAGATTTACCAGCTGATAAAGATGGAGTTAAAGAATGGGTTAGAATAGACCTTGGAGAAGTTAAATCAATAGAAAGCTTAAAATTATATTGGTATAAAAATGCAGGTGCATCTAGCTACAATATACAAATATCAGATGATAATGTAAATTGGACTACAGTATTTACTGAAGAAAATAGTGATGGTAACCTTGATATTATAAATCTTGGTAAAAAGTATAATGCTAGATATGTAAAGCTTGGAGTTAAAGATATTATAGATGGGCACAATGCTCAATGTGGAAAAGTTTCTTTATATGAAATGGAAGTATATGATCAATCATTAATTTCATTAAAAGATAAGAATGCTTGGGCTAATACATCACAAGCACTTATAGAAGATATGTTAGGGCCAGCAGAATTTGCTATTGATGAAAAGCCTTATACACGTTGGATAAGTCCTTGGGACAATCACCAAGAAGGGCCATATTATTTAGCTGTAAATTTAGGAGAAACTTATGTTTTAGATAAATATGTTTATGAGCCAATTCAAGTTTCAGACTTAGATCATTCTGCATTAATTGGAAATGCTATTAAATATGAATTATATGTTGATAATAGTGGAACAAATGTTAATTCAGTTAATGAAGAAAACTGGACTAAGGTTAATGAAGGTGTTTGGAATCCTAATATAGATGTAAAAGCAATTGAATTAGATGGTGTAGAAGCTAGTAGTGTAATACTAAAAATAGTAGATGGTATTAAAGATTCAGCTAACAAAAACTTTGGTTCAGCAGGTGAAATTGGATTAGTAGGAAGCAAAAAGCAACAAGCTGAAATTAAAGTTGAAAGTGTTTCAAATTTTTCAGCAACAGCATCAAATAATTCAGTAAACTTAACTTGGGATGCTCCTAAGAGTACTGTAGGATTAGTTGAATATGTTATCTATAAAGATGGTAAAGCTGTAGGAACTGTGCCAGCTGGAGAGACTAGCTACTCAGCGAATAATTTAAAAGCTAATACTATTTATGGATTTAAGGTAACTGCTAAGTATTCAAATAATGAAGAATCAAAACCAAAATCAATAAATATTAGAACAAAAAAATAATATTTAATATATAAAAAGAATTCTCTTAATAATTTAAAAACTATTAAGGGAATTCTTTTTAATTACATAATATTCATAAAATAAATAATTGCTAAGTAGATAGCAGATAAACCTACTAAACCATAAATAATTCGGCTAAAACCACTTAAGTTACCAAATTTACCGTCTCCAGCAAATATAGCAGCAACTAAGTCAAACTTAAAAAGACTAACTAGTCCCCAGTTTATAGCTCCAACAAGTACTAAAATAAGAGCAATGTTATAAATGATAGTCATGTATATTCCTCCTTTAAATTTAGTAAGATTAGTTTATGTAAATTAACTTAGATTATACAAATAATTAAGTAACTATATTTAACAATTAAATATATGAATAAAAAGATATGAATAAAATTATAATAAATATGTACATAAGTATTACAAAGTAAAATATGAGGTGAAACTAATGAATAAATTTCCAAAGATAATTAAAAAGATTATGGTAATGACTTTAATTTTAATTCTACCAATAACAAATACATTTACATATGCATTTGCTAATGTAGATGAAACTAAGGATATTGTAGATATCGCTATAGCTGATGGTAGATTTAAAACATTGGTAGAAGCTTTAAAGGCTGCTGATTTAGTAAACACATTAAAAGGAAAGGGTGAATTTACTGTATTTGCACCTACAGATGAGGCTTTTGCAAAATTACCAAAGGGAACTTTAGAAACTTTATTAAAACCAGAAAGTAAGGATACTTTAAAGGATATATTACTTTATCATGTAGCTAAAGATGATATAGAATCTGAAGACTTAATTAAGTTAAATGGAAAAGAAATTCCTCTAGCAAATGGTAAAAAAGCAAAAGTAACTATAAAAAATGGTGAAATTTTTATTAATGATGCTAAAATAATTATTAAAGATATTGAAGCAAGTAATGGTGTAATTCATGTTATTGATGCTGTATTACAAGCAAAATAGTTTTTTATTTACAATATATAAATATTATTATCAATTAAAAGCAAAACTCTTACATTTATTTAGATATAAATGTAGGAGTTTTTTACATTATGTTGGTATTTATATATAAAAATAATATAAATTAAATAGGAAAAATATGGTACAAATGTTATAATAAATTTAAATGAAAGCGCTTTCAAAAAAAGAGGTATTGTTAAGGGGGATTGATGCTTAGATATAAATGGTTATAAAGTGGAGAAATCCACAGTGTAAATATTATATTAAAGTATAAAAAGATTAAAAACTTTTACATTAACAAGATGTATTTGAGAGGGGATTGTTATGATAAAAAAGAAGGTTATGTCTTTAATATTAGCTAGCTCTGTTGCAATGTCATTAGTAGATGTTGGTGGGATAAACATTGTTAAAGCAGCAGACACGCAATTTAATGGAGAAGAATGGTACGACCAAATAAGTACTGTAGAAGTTAATCGTGAATTACCAAGAGCAACTTTTACACCATATGATACTGCTGAAAAAGCTTTAGAAAGTGAAAAATCAGTACTTGATGATATGGATGAAACTAGTTCAAAATGGCATCAAAGCTTAAATGGAACATGGGACTTTAAATATGCTGAAAAACCTGCAGACCGTGAAAATAATTTAAGAGGTGAAGAGGCTCAAAACTATAAAGAAGATTGGAATACAGAAGGATGGGACAAGATAGAAGTTCCAAGTAACATTCAAGTTCAAAGAGATGAAAATGGTGATTTTAAATATGATACACCAATTTATACAAATCAAACTTACCCATGGGCTAACTATGAATCAGTAAATTATCATACTAATGGTAACAATAAGCCTGTAGCTCCAACTGTAAAAAATAGTGTTGGGCAATATAAAAGAACATTTACTTTACCTGCAGATTGGGATGGAAGAGAAACATTTATATCTTTCCAAGGTGTTGAATCAGCATTCTATTTATATGTAAATGGAGAAAGAGTGGGATATGCTGAAGATAGCTATACTGCTGATGAATTTAATATAACTGATTATTTAAAACCAGGGGAAAATACAATAGCTGTTGAAGTATATAGATGGTCAACAGGAAGTTATCTAGAAAACCAAGACTTTATTCGTCTAAGTGGTATTTTTAGAGATGTATTCTTATACTCAAAAGCAGATGTTGAAATTCGTGATATCTTTGTAAAGACAGATTTAGATGAAAATTATGAAGATGCTGTCCTTACATTAGAAACAGATATTAGAAGCTTAAGTCCAGAAAAATCAGGCAAGTACACAGTAAAAGCTGATTTATATGAAGGAGATAGTGACCAAAAAGTTTGGGACGAACCACTAACTTATGATGTAAACGTTGAAGCTGGAAAAGCTACTGTTGAAGAAAGTGCAGATGATAAGGGACAATTAGGATCAGCTTCTAAGGAAGTTATTAATCCTAAGAAATGGTTTGCTGATTCACCTAATCTTTATAGATTATTAATTGAATTAGTAGATGAAGAAGGAAATGTAGTTGAAACAACTTGTCAAAGAATAGGATTTAGAGAAATTGACAAGGTTGATATAAATGAACAAGGTCAAGAGCAAGCTCAAATTAATGGTAAGAAAATCATGTTTAGAGGAGTAAATAGACATGAAACTGATGATATTAATGGTAGAGCTATTACTAGAGAAGATATAACAGAAGATTTAATGAAAATGAAGCAATTTAATGTTAATGCTATTAGAATGTCTCACTATCCAAATAATCCTTATACTTATGCTTTAGCAGATGAATTAGGGCTATATGTATGTGATGAAGCAAATGTAGAATCACATAAGGGAGCAACTGAAGCTAATATACCGTCAGGTGAACCAGAATGGAATAATTCAGTTATGGATAGAACAAAAAATATGCTTGAAAGAGATAAGAACCATCCATCAGTTGTTATTTGGTCATTAGGTAATGAAGCAACTTATAGAACTTACCCAATGAATGATACTTATGCATTATATAATGCTACTAAGTGGATTTTAGAACGTGACCCTTCAAGGTTAAGAAAGTATGAAAGAGATAATCGTTATACTAAGGGTGAGAGAGAAAACTCAATGGTTGATATCTATTCATCACAATATTGGGGAGTATCATCTGTAGTTGGACATGTAACTAATACTAATAATAAGGCACCTTATATTCAATCTGAATATGCTCATGCTATGGGTAATGGTTTAGGAAACTTTAAAGAATATTGGGATGTATTTAGAACTTATGAAAATGCACAAGGTGGATTTATTTGGGACTGGATTGACCAATCAATTTCAACAAACGTTAAGAATGTAACTAATTATTATGTTAAAAACTCAAATGGAACTGAATCAGAAATAAAGGGAACTTTAGAAGCAGGAAAAGATGAAGGTGGAAGATCATTAAAAGGAAAGGTATTTGTTCCTAGCGTAAATGCTAATAGCAATGCTTTAACTTTATCAGCAAATGTTAAGTTAGATGGATTTACAGGAAGTGACCAAGCTATTATTTCTAAGGGAGATAGCGGTTATAATTTAAAATTAACTAAGTCTAACAAAATTGAATTCTTTGTGGATGGATGGACTAGTGGTACATTAACAGTTGATTTCCCAGCAAGTAAAATGGGGCAATGGACTAATATTGTGGGAACATTTGAAAATGGAAAATACACTATTTATATAGATGGTGAAAAGGCTGGAGAAAAGACTATTTCAAGAACTACTCCAGTAGATACTGCAAGTCATAATATTGGAATTGGAGATGACCCTCAATATAATGGTCGTGTATTCAATGGATTAATTGATAATGTTATGGTTGTAAATAGAGCTCTTACTGAAGATGAGCTTAAAGGAAATAGTGAAGTTCCAGGGGAAAATGTAGTGTATTCAATGGACTTTAATGAAGATGAAATTAGAACAGAATCAACTAATTATCCAGAAGGAGAAACATTCTTTGGATATGGTGGAGACTGGGGAGAAAGAGTTACTGATAATGATTTCTGTGGAAATGGATTAATGAATGCAGATAGAACTCCATCAGCAGAATTATATGAAGTTAAAAAAGTTCACCAAGAAGTATCTTTCTATGATGATGGGAGAGCTAAAGATGGTGAAGTTAGAATTGTAAATGAATTCTTAAATACAAATTTAAATGAGTATAATATAAATTGGAAACTTTTAGTTAACAATGAAGTAAAAGTTAATGGGGAATTCTCAGAAGAGCAAAAAAATATATTACCTGGTGAAGAAAAGGTAATTAAATTAGAACTTCCAGATATGGAAATAGCAGAGGGTTCTGATTATATATTAGAATTTAATGTAGAATTAAAAGAAGACCAAGTTTGGGCTGGTGAAGAATATGGTCGTAAGGGAGACGAATTAGCCTTCGAACAACTTACATTAGAATATACACCAGAGGTAGCTCGTCCTGCAATTGATGTAAGTGAAGAATCACCAATAAATGTTGAAGAAACAGAATCTACAACAGTTGTTACTGGTGGAAAGGATGAAAAGGCATTCTCAGTTACAATTGATAAAACTACAGGATATATCACAAACTATACAGTTGGTGGAGAAGTTTTATTAAAAGAAGGACCAAAACCAAATTATTGGAGAGCAAAAATAAGTAATGACCCTGGATTTACAGAAGGTATGAAAAATGCAGCTGAAAACTTTAAGGTTGAAGAATACACTGTAGATGCTAAGGAAAAGGTTGTTTCTGTACATGTAGATGGAACTATCCAAGGTATAGATTCACCAAATACTATTGATTATGTTATTTATGCAAATGGAGATATTGTAGTAACTAATAGCTTTACACCAGCAAATACAAGTGCAGTAGGTGATATAGCTAAAGTTGGTATGAAGATGATAGTACCAGAAGGATATGAAAATATAACTTATTATGGTAGAGGGCCACAAGAAAACTATGTTGATAGAAAAACAGGGGCTAGAATAGGAGTATATAAGGATACAGTAACTAATACATTCGAAGACAAATATATTAGACCTCAAGAAAATGGAAATAGATCAGACGTTAGATGGACTACATTAACTAATGGAGAAAATGGAAAAGGTATAATGGTAGTAGCAGATGATACTATGAATACTAGTGCACTTCATTATAAGGGAGAAGACATTAATAAGGTATATAATAGTTTAGGTCACCCATATCAAGTTCCAACTATACAAGATACTGTATTAACAGTAGATGTAGCTCAAAGAGGGCTTGGAAATGCAAGTTGTGGACCAGGACCATTAGGAGAATATATCTTAAATAAAGGTCAAAACTACACTCATTCATTTAGAATAACACCAATTACAAATGAGGCTACAAGTGATAGTGAATTTGTAAATGCAAGAATGGAAAATAGTAAGTTAAATCCAGATTCAATGATGCCAGTTACTGGTATTACTTTAGATGGTGTTTCATTAGATGGATTCCAACCATTAAGAACTGAGTATGATTATAACTTATTTAATAAGGAAAATATCAAATTCCCAGTTGTAAATGTAGTTAAGACTAGTGATGATGTAAAAGTAGAAGTTACTCAAGCAACTAAGGAAAATCCAGTTGCTACAGTAAAGGCAACTTCACCTTATGGAATAGAAAAGGTATATACTATTAACTTTAACTTAGTAGAACACTTACATGTAAGTGATATGGAGTGGATAGTAGATAAGAGTGGATATAGCTCAAATAGAAGAGATGCTTGTACTTGTGGTGGAGCACTAGGAGTTTGGGTAGATGGAGTAAGAACACCATTTGAAAAAGGTGTTGGATCACATGCACCTTCTGATGTAACTATTAATGTTGAAGGTAAGGGAGCTACAAACTTTACTGCAGTTGCAGGTATTGGAATGGAACAAGGGGCAAATTCAAATGTTAACTTTGTAGTAAAAGTTGATGGTAAAGAAGTATTCCGTCAAAATGGAGTAATGTTTAAAACTTCAGTTCCTGTAGATGTAGATATCCGTGGAGCTAAAACAGTATCACTTATTACAGAAACTAATGGTGCAGATTCAAATGACCATGCTGTATGGGCTGATGCTAAATTAATAAGTGCTGAAGAAGATAAAGAAATAATAGTTTCAAAGGCTGAAAACCTAAAAGCTGGAGAAGTTACTTCAAATTCAGCAACATTAACTTGGAATGAACCAAAAACTACAGAAGGACTAGTTGGATATGTAGTTTATAAGGATGGAAAAGTTGTTGCAGAAGTAAATGAAACTACATTTAATGCAGAAGGATTAAAAGCTAATACTATTTATGGATTTAAAGTAGTAAGCAAATATTCTAATGGAGAAGTTTCAAAACCAGTTTCAGTAAATGTAAGAACAACTAAATAATATATTAAATAAAATAAGGGCTTACAATTAATTTTGTAGGCCCTTATTTTTATTATCTAGTATCATTATTGAAAAAATTCTTTAAATTGCTATCTATCACTCTTTTCTCTATCTCATCATTATTTGTAGTGTATAAATTTTTACTAATCATAATATCAAAGTATTCACCACCTGAAAAAGTATGTCTTACACCTTTTCCACCTTTTGTATTTAATCTTTCATTAGCATATGCAATTATATCTCCTATAGCAAGAGTTCTAGGTAGCTCAAACAAATCTTGTTGTAATGCAAACTTAACTGCATTATATCCTGCTAATGTTCCTGTTGCTATTGCCTCTGTATGTCCTACAAAGAATCCTGATTTTTCTCCAGCACAAAATAAGTTATCTAAGCCTGTTACCTTCATATTATTATCTCTTGGACTTGCTGCAATATATCTTATTGAGTTACCATTTCCCCCTGATAAGGGATCGATATACTTTGCATTTTCTAATCCTTTAAT
>NZ_JBOFYU010000116.1:0-10656 GCF_051654825.1 Clostridium sp. | reverse complement strand
GCATCTAAAACCTTTTTTTTAGTATCTTCGTTTACAACATCTATATCATTTAAAACTCTTGAAACAGTAGCAATTGAAACACCAGCTTCTCTAGCAACATCTTTTATTGAAGTAGCCATACCATCATCACTCCATTTTCATAGTATTACGTATTTTATATTCTAAATATATATTATACCTATATTTACTAATAAATACAAGTTTTCTAACCTGCTATTTCTACATTTTGTCCTATCTCCATAACTTATATTCATAGTATATGTAATAAACATATTTTATTATCCCTAATATATGTAAAAAGATGAGAACGTTTATTAATTCTCATCTTTTTATAACTTAGAATAATTAATTTATATATTAATAGTCAATTTATTTTACAACTTCAACTGTCATATTTAGTGTTTCACCATTTATAACTGTTTCTGTATAATCTTTATCTTCATTACAAAGTATTTCTTGAGTTAAAGTTTCTTTCTTTATGTTATCTCCATATTTATTTATTACTTCTAATAACATATCATTTCCTGAAACATAAAGGTTTATTTTGTCCGCAACTTGGAATCCTTTTTCTTTTCTCATGTTTTGGATTTTTGAAATTACTTCTCTTAAATGACCAAGCTCTCTTAATTCTTCTGTGATAGTTGTATCTAATACTACCCCAATTGAACCTTCACCAGCAAATGCATATCCTTCTAACCCTTGCATTGTAACTAAAACACTTTCGCTATTTAAAACAATTTCTGTTCCATTTACATTTATTGTTTCAGTTTCACCTGATTGAAGTTTTTGAGCTAATTCCATTTGATTTCTTGAAGCTATTTCTTTTCTTATTCCAGGTATTAACTTGCCATAAGCTTTTCCTAATACAGGTAGGTTAGGCTTAATTTCAAAGTTAACATACTTTGAAAGATCTGCTCCAAACTCAACAGCTTTAATATTAAGTTCATCTGTTATGATATCACCATAGTATTCTGGTAGTGAATCTGTTGATAATAACATTTTTGATAATGGCTGTCTGTTCTTAATATTAGCACCATTTCTTGCACTTCTTCCTAATTTAACTATTGTGTAAGCTAAATCCATTTCTGCTTCTAGATTTTTATCTATTGCTGATTCCTTAACTTCTGGCCATGTACATAAGTGTATGCTTTCTTTAGCATTTGAATCTAAATTAACTACTAAGTTTTGATATATTTCTTCTGTAACAAATGGTACAAATGGAGCAGCTACTTTTATTACAGTAGTTAACACTCTGTATAATGTTACATAAGCACCAATCTTGTCGTTAGTTAATTCTTCTGACCAATATCTTGCTCTATTTCTTCTTACATACCAGTTTGATAACTCATCAGTAAACTCTTCAATTGCAAGAGCAGCTTGAGTTATTTGATATGATGCTAATCCAGCATCTACATCTTTAACTAATGTATTAAGCTTTGACATAATCCATTTATCCATTACATTTTCTGATTCAAAATCAGCATATTCTGTAGGATTGAATTTATCTAAGTCCGCATATAAAACGTAGAATGAATAAACGTTCCATAATGTACTTAAGAACTTTCTTTGAGCTTCTCCAACATCATCAATTGAGAATCTTGTTGGTAACCATGGAGCACTTGCTGTATAGAAATGCCATCTTGTAGCATCCGCACCTTGTGCATCTAATACATCAAATGGATCTACTACGTTACCCTTAGATTTTGACATCTTTAATCCCTTTTTATCAAGAACATGACCTAAAACTATACAGTTTTCAAATGGATTCTTATCAAATATAGCTGTAGAAATAGCTAATAATGTATAGAACCATCCTCTTGTTTGGTCAACAGCCTCTGATATAAATTGAGCTGGGAAGTTTTGTTCAAACAATTCTTTATTTTCAAATGGATAGTGTAATTGAGCAAATGGCATTGATCCTGAATCAAACCAACAGTCAATAACTTCAGCTGTTCTAGTCATTTCCTTTGAACAATGTGGACAGTTTAACTTAACATTGTCTATATATGGTTTGTGTAATTCTATATCATCAGGAACATTAATTCCTTTTTCTTTTAATTCAGCTATGCTTCCAATACATTCTCTATGACCACATCCACATTCCCATATTGGTAATGGAGTTCCCCAGTATCTGTCTCTTGAAATACCCCAGTCAATAACATTTTCTAAGAACTTACCAAATCTACCTGTTCTTATGTTATCTGGATACCAGTTTATTTTGTTGTTGTTTTCTAATAACTTATCTCTTAAAGTAGTCATAGCAACAAACCAACTTTCTCTTGGATAGTAAAGAAGTGGTGTGTCACATCTCCAACAATGTGGATATGAGTGTGTATGTCTTTCTGCCTTAAATAGCTTGTTATGTTCTTCTAAGTATTTAACTATGCTGTCATCACACTTCTTAACAAACTTACCAGCCCATGGAGTTACTTCTTCAACGAAGTTACCACTAGCATCAACTAAATTTATAAATGCAATTCCATTTTGCTTAGCTACTAAGTTATCATCTTCACCATAAGCAGGAGCTATATGAACTATACCAGTACCATCTGATAAAGTAACATAATCACCATGAATAACTTCAAATGCTTTTCCTTCTACTTTTCCAAATGGAAGTAATTGCTCATACTTAGTTCCTAATAATTCAGTTCCTTTGAACTCTCTTATTATTTCAAAGTCTTCACCTAATACCTTTGAAACTAAGTCTTTAGCAAGTACAAATACTTCTTCTCCAACTTTAGCTTCAACATAGTCATAAGCCTTATTAATACATAGTGCTAAGTTTGATGGTAATGTCCAAGGAGTTGTTGTCCAAGCAAGTATATACTTGTTTTCTTCTCCTTCTACTTTAAACTTAGCAATTGCAGTTAAGTCCTTAACATCCTTGTATCCTTGTGATACTTCGTGTGATGAAAGACCAGTTCCACATCTTGGGCAGTAAGGCATTACTTTATGACCTTTATATAAAAGTTCCTTATTCCACATTTGGCTTAATGCCCACCATACTGATTCTATATATGAATTATGGTAAGTTACATACGGATTTTCCATATCGACCCAGTATCCTGTTTGATCAGTCATTTTTTCCCACATGTTTACATAAGTAAATACTGATTCCTTACATTCTGTAACGAATTTTTCTACTCCGTAATCTTCTATTTGCTCTTTACCTGAAATTCCTAATTTCTTTTCTATTTCAAGCTCTACAGGAAGACCATGAGTATCCCATCCAGCTTTTCTTATAACTTTATATCCCTTCATAACCTTATATCTTGGGATAATATCCTTCATAACTCTTGTTAAAACGTGACCTACATGTGGTTTCCCATTAGCTGTAGGTGGCCCATCATAAAATGTGAAAAATTCACCATCTTGGTTCATGTCAAAATTCTTTTTGATTACATTGTTTTCTTTCCAAAGGTTTGCAACATCTTTTTCCATGCCTACAAAACCTTTAGGTAATTCAACCTTTTTGTACATAATACTATCTCCCTTCTGTTTGTTATTAATAATTATCTACTAATTACATAATAATTATTAATTTGTTATAAAAATAAAAAAACTCCATCCAAAATAGGACGAAGTTGAATTCGCTATACCACCTAAGGTAAAAGTTTATATAAATATAAAACCTTCATTTCGAGTACTATCATACTCTATCCTATAACGCAGGATAACGAGATAAGCTTAATAAGTAGTGAAACTTTTCAGCCTCCAACTCATAGGTGATTTTCCTTATATGTATCTATGACTTTACACCAAACAGTCACTCTCTAAAAGAATCCATATAAATACTTTTCCTAATCATCGTTTTTACTTTAAATGTACATTAAATTTAATAATGTAATTTATAATAACTTTATTTTACTACAAACTATTTAAATATAAAAGATAGTATTTATATTTTTTGCAAAAACAAATTGATTTTAAAATCTAAAACTTGTTAAATCAATAACTAACTAATAATTTTTATTAATTAATATTGACTTTTATATACATTGTTTATATAATATAAACATAAAGAATAAACATCAATTATTTTTTTATCCCCTTATTTTCCGCAATTTCATTCTACAAATATTAGGAGGAAATATAAATGGAAAATAATTTAAACGAACAAGTCCTTGATAAGATTACAAAAACTTGTACTTGCAAGGCAATACCAAGATCCAAAATAAAAGATGCAATCAAAGCCGGCGCTACTACCGTTGAAGAAGTCTCCAAGGCAACTGGAGCTTGCACAGGTGGTTGCAGAGGCTACAGATGTACCCCTACAATCCAACTTTTGATTGAAAAACATCTGGATAATAAATAACATATCTCCCCAAAATGTGTTGTTTATGAGATTATATCTCCCAAGGCCACCTGTTATGGAAGCAGGTGGTTTTTTTTATTAAAAAATTCTTAAAGGCACTCCATATCCTATGTAGGGATTAGTCACCATTACTTCTTTAAAGAATGGATCATTTATTATGTCTTCAGATTTTTCTATAACCTCATATGCAATCCCACAGTAAACTAAAGCTCCTGTTATCACACCTTTTGCTGGCACATCAGTGAGGCTAGTTAATCCAACTCCTGCTCCAATTAATGAGTAAACACAAACTCTTTCTTTTGTAAGCTTTTCCTTTAAAAATTTCTTTATTCTTCTTGGTGTTGGTACTGTAATAGCTTTAACTATCAATCTAAATTCCCCTATAATATTACTTTCATTTATATTATATTTAAATCAGATTATAATAATTACTTATTTATCTTTTCTTTCAAAACTAATATATTTATAATTATCTCCACTTATTAACTTAATTAAGTCTTTTTGAATTTCTTTATTATATTTACCCATTCTCATTTCATCAATTATATCTTGAGTTTTTTCTATAGGTGAACTTTCCAGTATTTCTTTAACATCATATGCAAACTCAATATATTTTCTTTCTATTTTTTCTTCATCATTTAATACTAATATTGATGGAACTCTTATTTCTCCTGTTAACTCTTTTAATATTTCTTCATTTCCTTCTTTTCTAAAGAAATTAATTCTTATATTTTTATTTAACTCTGATAATTTCATTAAAAAGGGCATTGTAGTAGCTGAATCCTTACATTTAGTTTCTGTAAAGACTACTATATCAACATTATGGTTTATATCTTTTATTTTATTCAAATTATCATCACGTTTATCTAAGCTACCTTGCTCATGTAATTCATCTATAAATTCTCTATGCTCTTTTTCAGCTGTATTTATAAATTCTTCATATTTCATTCCATTTTTAAAATTCATTTTATATCACTCCCTGATCTTTCTTCTAACCTATTTTACTTTTTAATCAATTCATTTTCTATAACTTTCTAATTTTTTTATTATGTATGCTTTTAAAAACTCATTGTGATATAATCGTATAAGACTTAAAACGGAAGGAGATAAATAAATGGCAAGTAAATTTTACCTACATCAAGGAAAAAACAAAAAAGCTGAACAAGGACGTCCTTGGGTGTATATTGATGAAATAAATGAATATGATGGTGATTACGAAAACGGTGATATAGTTGAGGTTTATAATCATAAAGGATTTTTTATAGGAAAAGGTTACATAAACGATAGAAGTAAAATAACTATAAGAATCATGACTAGAGACATAGATGAAGAAATAAATGAAGAATTCTTTAAAAAGAGATTTGCTGCTGCATGGGATTATAGAAATACTGTTATAGATACTTCTTCTTGTAGATTTATTTTTGGTGAAGCTGATTTTCTTCCTGGATTAACTGTTGATAAATTTGAGGATTATTATGTAATACAATTATCAACATTAGGTATGGATCAATATAGAGATTTAATAGTTAAAATATTAGTAGAAGAATATGGTGCTAAAGGTGTTTATGAAAGAAGTGATTTAAAAACTAGAGAAATAGAAGGCCTTGAGCAAAGAAAAGGATTTTTAACTGAACCATTTAATACTGATATAGAAATAATTGAAAATGGTGTTAAATACATAGTTGACTTAGAAAATGGTCAAAAAACAGGGTTCTTCTTAGACCAAAAGGAAAACAGAGCTGCAATGCACAAAATTTGCAAAGGTAAAGATGTATTAGATTGCTTTACACATACTGGCTCATTTGCTCTTAATGCTGGAATAGCTGGAGCTAAATCTGTATTAGGAATAGATGTATCTCAACATGCTGTAGATTGTGCTACTAGAAATGCTGAGCTTAATAATTTACAAGATACAGTAAAATTCGAATGTCACAATGCATTTAACGTATTAGGAGATTGGTCTCGTGAAGGAAAACAATATGATGTTGTTATTCTTGACCCACCAGCCTTTACAAAATCAAGAAACACAGTAAATTCTGCTATAAGAGGTTATAAAGAAATTAATCTTAGAGGATTAAAGCTCGTTAAACCAGGTGGTTATTTTGCAACATGTTCATGTTCTCATTATATGAGCGAAGAGCAATTAAAGAAAACTGTTCTTGATGCTGCTCATGATGCTAGAAGAACATTAAGACAAATAGAGTGTAGAACTCAATCATCTGATCACCCAATATTATGGAATTCTGATGAATCATACTACTTAAAATTCTTTATTTTCCAAGTAGTTTAAATAAAAAATAGTTTAAATAAAAAGAGTAATGAACTTTATGTCCATTACTCTTTTTATGAAATAAATTTTATATCTTAGGATGAGAAATCAATTTCTAGTTGATATTGATTATCATTAACTATATGTTATATTATTTTTTATTTTCTGTCAATACTATGCACTTATTTTTTTTATCAAATTTAGGAATTTTATTTATTATATCCTTGCTACAGCAATAATTTAAATCCTCTTCTAGGTTTAACCCCTTTAAAACATTATAATGTCTTGCATTTTTAATATAGCTAAATATATCTTCATTGCCTTCATAAATCATTTCTGCAGTTTTTGCTATATCTGTTAATTCATTATTATTATCTTTATTTAAAAGATAAATCATATAACCAGAACAAATAAAATCATCCATTGAAAACTCTCCATTTGTTCCTGCATTTATAAATACAACATCCTTATTTAATTTCATTAACTTTTCAGCAATAGCCTTTGCATTTATCATTGCTCCAATTAACACTTCATCAGCCTCTAAACTTAAATTTATAGCTCTAGTTCCATTAGTTGTAGTTAAAATCAATGACTTTCCATCTACAACATCCCTTCCATATTCTAAAGGAGAATTAGTAAGATTAAATCCATCTATTTTAACAGCTCTTCTTTCTCCACCTAATAAAACTTCTTCACCAGCTAATTCTAATAATTTTTTTTCTTTAAATGCTTCTTCTACTGTTAATAATGGAATAACTCTCTTTGCTCCATTTGATAAGGCTGTAATAATTACGGATGTTGCTCTTAACATATCAATTACTACTACAACCTTATTTTTCAAGTACTCTTGCTTAATATGATCTGCTGAAATAACAATATCTATTTTCATAATTCTCCCACCCCTTACTAAAATATTTTATTTATATTCTTTACCTTGCCAAATATTATTATCTTCAAGAGTCTTATCAATATCATTTAATACTTCCCACTTCTTTAAACTCCACATAGGTCCTATTAATAAATCTCTCGGGGCATCACCAGTTAATCTATGAACAACCATTTCCTCTGGAAGCATAGCTACACCCTTACATATTAAGTCTATATAGTCTTCCTTACTTAAAAGCTTTAACTCCCCAGATTCGTATTGTTCAACCATTTTAGTTCCTTCCATTAAGTGAAGCAGATGAAACTTTATTCCTTGAGCTCCTGTATGTGCTACATAATCTATAGTTTTTAACATATCATCTTTTGTTTCTCCAGGTAATCCAAATATAGTATGTACTACAACATCTATATTTTTTTCCTTTAACTTCTTTAATGTTTCTTCAAATACAACAAAATCATAACCTCTATTAAAGTTTCTTGCTGTTTCATCATTTATTGTTTGAAGTCCGAGCTCCACCATTAAATATGTCTTTTTATTTAGTTCATCTAAGAAGTCTAAAACATCATCATCAATACAATCTGGTCTAGTAGCTATTGATATTGCTATAACATTTTCCTGCTTTAAAGCCTCTTCATATTTTTCTCTTAATACATCTACAGGTGCATATGTATTAGTATATGCTTGGAAATAAGCAATACACTTTCCATTTTTCCACTTTTTCTCCATCATTTCTTTTCTATCATCAAACTGTTGAGATATGGATAATATTCTGCTTCCTGCATAATCACCAGATCCTCTTGCACTGCAAAATGTACAACCACCTTTTCCTGCCTTTCCATCTCTGTTAGGACAAGTGAATCCTCCATCTAAAGAAATCTTATATACTTTTTCACCAAATTTATTTCTAAGATAATAGTTTAAACTATGATATCTTTTCCCATTCCATTCTTTCATAACTTTTCCTCCTAATATTAAAAGGTACATCATAGATGTACCTTTTATTTTACTACAATATTTAAAAATGTGTTAAGTAAATTATTTATATTTTTTCTATATCTAATTTTTCTATATCTATTTTATAATCTCCTGTTACTTCATTAGTAACATTCTTCTCTTTGCTATTAGAAACATTTATATATATTGTTTTCTTGTCTAACCTTTTAAAGTTTATATTATACATGTCCTTTGGAAATTTTTCTTCAAGCTTTAACTTAACAAGGCTTCCATCATCTGTACTATAAATCTTCATTCTTGATATATTGTCTTTATCCTTATATTCAACAATTAGCTGTTGCTCTTCTCTTGAAAAAATAAACTTTTGTATTTTACAATTATCAAGTATATCTACTGAAACTACTTTTTGTGCTATTGGCTTATCTAATAAATCTTCTAAGCTTTGACTAGATTCACCTCCACCTACTGAACTTGGTCCTCCTGTACTTCCTGATGCTTGTTGTGCCTTTTCTATATTAGCTATAGATATAAATATTCTATTTTCATCTGATGTACACATAGCAATTTTTTTACCTGAATAACTTAGTGCTACTGTTCCAAATTGTTTTATTGGTGTTTTTTCTTTATACATCATAATTTCGTTATCTCTTTTATAAACATCCTTTGGTAAATTTGATAAGTTTACTATTAAATCACTTTCTCCGCCATCTTCATCAATTATTCTTAATCCATTATTTCTTACAAAAACTTGTTTTTTATTTATTGACTTTACTTCAGATATTTTATAAACATCATCATTTTCCTTTTCTACCTTTATTGCAAAACTATCTAAATCACATTTAGGATCTTCATTTGAACTTCTAATAACATTAAATATCGTATACGCTGAATTTCCTGACTCAATTAAGTTCTCAGGAGCATATGCTATGACTTTTGATGTTCCCACGTTAATTTGCTTATTATTATTTAATAACTCCTCTGTACATAAGCTATTTGCATTACTTAAATCATCATTAATAATACTCTCTAAATAATTTTCTGCCACATCTATCGCTTTTTTAGGATTAAAAAGGTTAATTGTGACATTTTCCTTTTCTTCATTATTGTTGCATCCTATCAACAAAAATGAAAGTGTTAAAGCTACAGTAACTTTAATTATATTTCTCTTAATTTTCATAGCTTTACCTCCTTAATTATATCCACTTATACTTATTTTTCCTTAGATTACTTGCCTTATTCATATTTAAAGAATAAAACACTCTTCATAATTATATATTTGATAGTATAAGTGAATTAGGAGGGTATAAAATGAAAAATGAATTAACTAGAATCTTTCAGATTGCTGTTGTATTTATAGGTACAATAGTTGGTGCTGGACTAGCTTCTGGTCAAGAAATCACAGAGTTTTTCACATCCTACGGTGTATCAAGCTTCGCTGGGATTATTATATGTGGTATTTTTTATGTTGCTATGGGTACTATTGTATCTAAAATTAGTATTCGATATAAATTAAACTCATATAGTGATGTTATGAAAGTAGTTAGCCCAAACATTTTAGGAAAAGCAACAAGTGTAATAACTACATTATATTTAATTTCAAGTGCATCTATAATACTTGCAGGTAGTGGCGCTCTTATTAATCAGTTCTTTGGTATTCCTAAGTTTGTAGGATCACTAATAATGATAGCTATAGCTATATTTTTCTTATTAAGAGATACAGACGGATTGATAGAAGTAAACTCCTTTATAGTTCCTACATTAATTACTACTATTACTATTATTACTATTTTGTACTTTGTATTTTGCAAAGACATGCTTACATTAGATTTCTTAACTCAATTTGAGCCAAGAAAAACTGGAATAACAAAGTCAACAATCTTATATGCTGGTTACAATGTATTATGTTGCTTAGGTGTTTTAGTTCCGTTAAGCACACAAACTAAAAAAACAAAAACTATGTTCTTAGGTGTTGTCTTTGGTGCTTTAGGCTTAGCAATTCTTAGCTTTGCTATTAACCTATTACTAATGATTAATCAACCTTATATATATGAATATGAAATTCCTCTTCTATTTGTAGCTCAAAGATTTGGAAATGTTATTCAAGCATTATTATTAGTAGTTATTTGGCTTGAAATGTTTTCTACTGAAGTTTCAGATGTTTACTCTATAAGTAAAACAATTGAACAAGTATTTAAAATACCATTTAAGAATGGAATTTTTATAGTATTAGCA
>NZ_JBOFYU010000115.1:0-31542 GCF_051654825.1 Clostridium sp. | reverse complement strand
AGATTTATTAGATTTAGATAACAACATTGAGTTTAATAATGAAGTAAGAAATATCGTAGATGAAATGTTAGAGGAATTAGGAAGAGTACTACAATTCTACAAAAATAAAACTGTAGGAAATAAGATAGATAAAATTTATATATATGGTGGGTTAGCTGAGTTAACTGGATTAGATAAGTATTTATCTAATAATTTAAAAATAAACACAGAAAAAATAAATACATTAGGTAATGTTGATATTACAAATAAAGAAATATTAAATGAATCAATAACATCATATATAAATGTTATTGGATCAATAATAAGACTGTAGTAAGGGGGATTATTAAATGAAGTTTAGAGATATTAACTTTTTTATCCCTTATCAAGGTAGAAAAAAAGAAACAAAAAATAGAAAAATAGAAATATATGTAGTAGTAGGTATTTTAGGAATATTTATATTTGGAACATTACTTTGGAATTCAATTTCTATAGTTAAGTTAAAAAAAGATATTACTAGATATACTGAAGAATTAAATGCACCTGAAATACAACAAAAGGCTAAAGAAGCAGATGAAATAAATAATAAGATAACTTTACTAAATGAATATTCGAAAGGATTAACTAAAGTAACAGATGCAATAATATCAAGAGATGTAGTTTCAGTAGAAATTTTAGATAAATTAAGTTCTACTTTACCAACTGATGTTAATTTTAAGAGTATAAATATAGTAAAAGGAAATATAACTATTCAAGCACTTTCTAAAAGCAGAGAAGCAATAGGTGAAGTTCTGCATAATATTAAAAAATTAGATATTATAGAGGATGCTACAATAAGTTCTATAAATAGTGATAATGCGGTAGAGGGAGAATATTCTTTTGATATTAACTGTGTTTTAAGGAGTGTCGAATAGAATGGAAATGAGCAAAAGAGAAAAGACACTATTAGGAGTGTTAGGTGTTGTATTAATATGTGTAGTTTACTATCAATTTATATATACAAATCAAGTGAAAAAGGTTGAAAAATTAACAACAGAAAGAAATGAAATAGAATATAACTATAATGAAGTTGTGAAAACAATAAATAACATAGAAAAAAGAAAAGAAGAAATAAAAATACTAAATGCTAAGGTTTTAGATAAGTCAAATATTTTTTATCCAGAATTAATACAAGAAAAAATTATATTAGAACTAGATTCACTTTTATCAGGAAGCTTATTAAAAGGAAGTTTAAATTTTTCTAATATTTCAATTCAGCCTATCGAAATTCTAAAGTCAGAACAAGTTATTAAAGGAGAAAGTTCATTTAAGCCTTTAGTAGATGCATATGAGAATAATAAGACTAAGAATGAAAATATCAACAATTCATCTACAAATGCTGTTGATAAAAGTGAATCAGATGTGGATAAAGATTTAATTGAAGCGACACAAGAAACAGTTCAACAATTGCAAGTTACATTAAACTTTAATGGAACATATGAAGCTTTAAAAACTTTTATCAAGAGAGTAGAGAGAAATGGAAGCAAGATTGTAATTAACAATTTAACAGTAGGTCAAAATACATTAATTGATGTAAGTGGATCTATGGTGTTAGAATTTTATGCTGTTCCTAAAATTGTAGAAAGCTATGATGATTATTTAGAATGGACATTAAAAAATACTTATGGGAAAGATACTCCATTTAGTACATCCCCTGCAAAAGAAAGGACTGTATCTTCACAAGATAATTCTAGTGATTTTGTTATGATGGTTAAATCCTTAAGCTCAGATTTACCAACTATTACATTAGGCAGAAAAAAGGATGAAACTAGAGAAAGTTATATTTATTCAGATAGTAGTTCAGTTCAAGATGTAGAAGTATTATTAACTGAAAAGGATGGAAAGTACTATTGCAAATATAGAGTTGGAAATAGTAAGCATCCAAGTGAATATACTTCATTAGGAGAAGTATTTAATCCAAACTCAGAGAACATATTAATAGAAATAACTAGTGAAGCTAGAATAAACGATAAAGATGCTACAGGAGCTAAAGTTAAAATATTAAATGATACAAATAAGCTGGTTGATGTAGTGATTAAATCAGATGATAAGGATAAACCAAGAGTAAGTATTATAGCTGAAGGAAATCCGATAAATGTAACAAATAAGTAGGTGATTGTGTGAAAATAAATCACAAAAAAAAGGCTATTACATTAATAGAAACAATAATAAGTCTTGCTTTGATTATGGTATTGATTATTCCTATATCTTCTATGGTAATGGGAGTTATAAATACAGGGAGGAATAGTGAAAACAAGCAAAAAGCTATTACATTAGGACAGCAAATAACAGAAGAAATAAAAGCCTTAAATTCAATAGAAATTATAGATACACAAGGTGAGAAGTACATTAATCTTTTAAATGGCAAATTAGATCTAGTAGAAAAAGATAGTAGCTTTTATAAATTTGCAGGAGAAAATTACAATGATTCTAGATTTAACTTAGAAGTATATTTTAATAAAAATATAGAACAAAATAGCCAAGAGACAAGAAAAGATATAGAAGAGTTAAAAGTAGAATATGATAATAGTTCTTTAGTATTAAAAGATAAGAATGAAAGAAAACTACCATTATTTGACAAGTTAACGATTGAGGTAAAAGAAGAAAATAATAAAAGAGAAATTACATTTCATTCAGGAGATAAGGAAAGTGGAAGCAAATTTATAATAGAGGTAGATGAAAAAAGGAAGATAGCAATTAAGTTTGCTGAAAATCTTAATAGGCCTATGAATATTGATATTTATAATGATGGAGAAGAATCATTTGATTTATATGTGATGAAACATAAAGATTCTACTATAGATATCAATATAAATACTATTGAAGGAATTGTAAGAAATTATAAAAGTACTTATAGTCATTCAAGTGATAAAGCAAATAAAATTGGAGATTTATATGATATTGATATAAAGGTTATTAAAAATAATGAAAATATTTTTATAAATGATTTTAAGCATAACATAATTTTAAAAAGTGATAGATTAGACTAATATATTTAGTTGATTCAAAGGGATGGTTAATAGGAGGTGATATCATGAAAAAGAAAGGTTCTACATTAATTACTGTTGTTATTATGAGTGCATTACTATTTACAGTTGGAGGGGCTATGATAACAATGATAACTTCAGATTATAAGCTTAGGATAACGGAAAGTAAAAGGCTACAAAATTTATATGGAGCTGAAAGTGGAATTGATATTGCATATAACATAATAATTAAAACATTTAATGTAGCAGTTAAAGAAGGAAATAAGGTTGTAGAAGATAAGTATAATGAAATTCAAAATAATAGTGAGTTAAGTAGTAATTCTGAATATATAATAAATACTCTAAATAAAGAGTTTGAAGATAAATTTAAAGATATCATATCAAAGGAATTAAAGGTTTCTATTGAAGAGGGAAAGTATGTAACTAACACTTCTATACCAGCTGATTCATTATCAGAAGGTAGATATACAAAGGTAGATTTCAATTTACCAGATGGAAAAAAGCCTAACTTATTAGCTCGTATAGATTTTAGTGAAGAGGAAGACAGATTTAATATTGAAGTTATATCTGATATTATTTCGCAAGAAAATGATAAAACCTTAAGAACTGTTAGTGCTAAATATAAATTGTTAATACCAGAGTATTCAGGATTTTATGAAGAAAACAAGCAAATAGCTAAATATCCTATATGGACTAATAAAGTAATAAATATTGATGGTGATATGAAAGTTTGGGGAAATGTTGAAGTAAACGGGGATGTTTCTGTTTATGGAAAAGAAAGTGATATAGAAAAAAATAGTGTTGTTTATGATAAGTATAAGGGTGGAATATCACTTGAAAATAATGAGAAAATAAATGATTCAACTAATATTGATTTTAATGGAAATATAATTACATCTAAAAGTTTAAGTATTAGAGATGGAGCAAAAGCTGTAGTTAATGGGAATGTTTATTCATCAAATGTGTATATTGGAGAAGAAAAATTTGGTGGTAATCAAGGGTTAAATAGAGAATTAATAATAAACGGGGACGTTATAGTAAATAATGATTTAGCTTTAAATGCTAAAAGGAGTACAGTTAGTATTAGAGATTTTTATGGAATAAATGATATTACAACAGATACAGTTTTAGATAAAAAAGCAAGAAAATCTAGTTCTATATTAGTAAATGAAAATGAAGATTCTCAGCTTAAGATAAAGAATAGTGCTTATATAATGGGAGTTGGATACATAGATACTAAGGGTGAAAATGGAAGTTATGGAACAGGAGAATCCATAGCTGTTAAGGGGAACTACATAGCTTATTCAAACTTAATCGAAAATAATGATAAGTATAATAAGGAAAATGTTAAATTTGAATATTATCAACCATTACAATTAGTAGAAGGATTTGTTGATGGAGTAAATGATGAGTTTTCAAAAAGTGAATATTTTAAGGCTTATTCAGAAACAAATATAGATAAATTGAAAAATGGAGGAATAATATTACCTAAGATTACTTATGCGGCAGGAGCAATAGTAGGAAAAGACAATCAGACTAATCAAGAAGTATTAGTAAAGATAAATCCAGTTACTCCTGATGCCTATAATGAAATACTAAATAAAAGAGCTAGTTATGCAAATGAGGTTTATAAAATGGGAAGCTTAAGCAAAAGTAACGAAAATGATATAAGTAATTTGGTGGAAATATACAATAATCCGATTGACATAATGACTATAGCTAGTGAAGTAGATTTTAATAAAATGAATAATTATGTATCACCTAATAATGAAAAAGAAAAACTAATACTAAATAATAATCCAAATAAAACTATTGTAATTGTAGGCCAAGATGGAAATGATAGCGAGTATATGGACAAAGATAAATATATTATATTAAACGCAAAAGTAAATAAGGATATTAATGCACTTATTATTACAGCTGGTGATGTAATAATAACAGGTGAAGTTGAACTAAGAGGAAATATAATTGCTAAAAATGACTTGTTTGTTGAAGGAATTAATAAGTCTGGAAGAAAAGTTAAATTATCTTATGATGAAAGAATAACAACAGGAATAACATCAAGGCATTATGAAAAGTTAAAGGATGTTATTAAGGTATCGGAATCTAATGGAGAAATTAATCAAGAAACTATAAAAATTGATGAATCTCTTGCAATAGAGCAGGATATTAATAATTATTTAGAAACCGGTATATGGAAAATAGTTAAATAACGAGGTGGAATATGAAAAAAAGTAAAGATGCAATGACATTACTAGAAGTTATTATAGCTTTAGGATTAACGGCATTAATATTTTCTGTTATTTATCCAATTTTCTTTTCAAATAACAAAATATTATCTAGTGCAGATATAAAGTCAAATCTTCAAACAGAGGGCAAATCAATAGAAGAAAGGCTATCTAATATAGGTATGCAATCCATTGGTATAAATGGATTGACGGTAAATGGATCAAATTACATTGAATTAAATAATTCTAATATATTAATGAATAAGGCAACATATAAGCAGTTAAAAAGCAAAGGAATTATGAATTCAGAAAATGAAATAAATATAGAAGAGGTTTCTTTAGACTCCTATGATAAAGATGAAAACGTAATTAAATATAGATTTATTTATGATAAAAGTAGTAATGTATTTAAATTGATTTATGAAAATGAAGAAATAGTTTTGTCAAAAAATGTTATTTCATTTAAAGTTAAGCCTGTGATTACAGATGAGGAGCTAACTTTAGAAAAGGCTAATTCCGTAGAATTTATAATAGATTTAGCAAAGAAAAAGGGATATAGCAACGGTGAATATAAGGTATTAACTATAATTAATTTCAGAAATAAATAAATATAAGACACTTTCATATCAGTAATAATACGAAGGAAAAGGAGGAAAGGGTGAAGAAGTTTAGTAAAGTTAACAAAGGAAAAATAAAAAAGATAGGAAGCTTAACATTAGCTATTATCTTAGTATTAGGATTGATATTAGTTCCAAGCAATATAGCTATGGCGGATGATATTAAACCACAAATAGATGTTAATTTTTTAGGTATAAGTCCTAAAAATCCTATGCAAGGTCAAGAAATAGAAGTTACTTATGAAATACTACCACATCCATTTCAACATAATGTTTCAAAGCCTAAGGAAATAGTATTAGTATTAGATGGCTCTGGTAGTATGGAGGGAACAAGGCTTACTAATTTAAAAAAAGCTGCTATTGCATTTATTGATAGATTAAAAAATGTAGATAATTTAAAAGTTGGAATTGTAGTTTACTCAAGTGAAGCAACCATAAATCCAATTAAGTATTTAGGAAGCAAAACAGTATCAAATATAAGTGGAAATAGGCATAGTGTTCCTAATTATTCGTCTATTAGTGATGAGTATTTAATTGATATAAAAGATAGCCGTTTAAATACTATGATAAATAATATTAGAGCTTTAGGTGGAACTAATACAGGTGAGGGTTTAAGAAAGGCAGAGTATTTATTAAGTAAGGGAGATAAACAGGCTAATAAAAGTATAGTGTTTATGTCAGATGGATTACCAACTTTTTATTCAGTAAACTCAAAAAACAATACTAATTATTACACTAAAATAGATAATAATAATCCAGCTATTGCAGGTACAGGAAGTGAATCAAGTAATAGCGGTGTAAATAGCTCTACTAATTATGCAACAACTATAGGTAATATTATAAAAGAGAGTAATTACAATATTTTTTCAATTGGATATGGTTTAGGTAACTCAACAAGTACTGGTAATAAAAAGATGCAAGAAATACATAAATCAATGGGGGGAGTAGTTAACTTACAAAATCCTAATGATTCAAACAATACATTTTTTGCAAGTGATGAAGGGGCTATAGATAGCATATTTAATAAGATTGCAGACAAGCTACAGCAACAATATTCATTTAATGATGCAAACTTACAAATAAATTTAGGTGATAGTTTTACAGCTACTGAAGGGTTTGAAGTATCAGGTGTTGGTGGATCAATTATTAAAGTTCCTCCAATAATATATAATTTAACTAAGGTTGACGGAGTAGATACTTATATGGCAGATCCAATTATTATAAAATTTAAAATAAGAGCTAATAAGGTAGGAGAGTATCCTTTATTTAATTCGGATAGCAAGTTGCAATATACAGATATAAATGGAAATAAGGTAAGTGTTGATTTAGAAAATCCTATGATAAATGTAAAGGAATTTACTGTAGAAGATTCTAAAAAGCTACAAGTGGATTTTTATCCTGAAAAAAATGGCTATTTAATAGGTGATAAAGCAAATGTAATAGTAAACTTTATACATCCTGGAACTAATGGAATAACATTTAATAATGCTATATTTGATATTACTGAAGGAATTCCTTCAGTTTTAGATATTCAAGGCAGTAGTCCGATATTAGAGTTTGGTACTATTGGAGCTGATAATCCAAAACAACAATATAATTTTAATATTCTTGATATAAATGAAGTAAATACTTCAGAAGCTACTAGTTATGATTTAAATGGTAAATATTCATATTCAATAAATCAAGGAAATAGTGCTGCAAATATTGAAGAAAATGATTTAGCAACAATTAATGTTAAAAGAGGGAGCGTAAGAGTAAAGGTTATAGATACTAAGGGAAATATAATTTCAAATAATATAGAAGTTGAATTAAAGGGTAATTCTATTAATCAAACCTTAAGTGGAGATAATAGTAGTGAATTAATCTTTGATGGAATTCCTACAGGGAATTATGAAATGAAGCTTACGCAAGTTCCAACTGGATATGAGCCAGTAGAAGGTAATTCAACAGTATTTCTTTTAGATTATAATAATAACCTTGTTGAATATACATTTATTCTTGAAGGTAGTAGTGAAGAGGTTAGTATTAGTGTATCAGATTCTTCAGGAACATTAGAAAAGCAATACAATACTTCAAATAATTCAAAGGAGTATTTTATCAAAGATAATTGGAATGAAGATTATAAACTATACGGTACTTCGGATGTTGAATTTAACTTTAGAGGAAATGATTATAGTAAATTAAGATATAGATTTATAAATATAGATAATGAACTAGGAAATACCCAGTGGAAGATTATTGATAACAAGACTAGTGATGTTAATTTAAAAGATAAAGAAAGCTTTATTAATAAGATTTTAAATTTAAATCCATTTAAAAGCAATGAACCGATTGAAGTTGACAATGATACATTTTTAGAAGGAAATAGAGATAGTTTTCCATCAGTTTCTGGAAGATATGTAATAGAATATGAAGTTGGAAAAGAAGAGAATAAGAACTTCATTAAGATAGACTCAGGAAAATTTGGGTATTTTATAATAGAAGATAGATTTATATTAGAGAAAAATATTCTTAAAAATGGTGAAAAAATTACAGCTGTTGAAATAGGTGAGAAGATAGAAGTAGAGTATAATATTACTCCGAAAAATATCAAGTTAAGAGAGCTTTACAAAGGAAAAGAAAGCAATTTAACAGATGATAAAATAGCTGAGAATATAAATATCTTAAAAGCGGTTATCAGAGATGAATCTAGTAGCTGGCTCAAATTTAATGATGCAAATACCATATTGAAGGAGTTAGATGATATAACATATACTATAAATAAATCAGGAAATAAAAATGATTGGGTATATGAATCAAAGCCGATTACTGTTAAATTACAAGCTGAAGTAATAGCTAAAAAAAATGAGGAAGATTCTAAAGCTGTGATTGTATATAATGATGTTTCATTAAAGGAGAATAGAGTTTTAAAAGAACAAAAATTTAATAGTGTTAAATTAGAAATATCAGATAGAAGTGAAATAGTAAAACATGGTTTATATATAAATAATGATATTAGTGATAATACTGGAGTAGGTGAAACAAACACAGTTATATCAGTTAAAGATATGAATTATACAGCTGGAGTAGTATTTAATGCAATAGCACCTAGAACATCTATCGATATAAAAATACCAACTGGATTAATGATTTATAAAGGCAATGTATATCTATATGAAGTTAGTGAAGAAAATGGGGATATAAAAAAATATTTAAAGGCACATTTAACTGGTGATTTTGTAAGCGATAATAAAATAACTACAAAAACATCAAATGAAGAAATAAAATTAGATAAGGGTAAAACGTATGTAATTTTATATAGTGTAAATAAAATATCTAATTCAAATTCTCAGGTAGAGGCTATTTTAAATAATGGAAGCAAAAAAAATCTTATATTTAAAGTAGATCAAGAAGGATTACCGGAGTTATTTTAATTTAAAAACATAATATATTTTAAAATATAAAATAAGCAATAGGTGTTGATATATTTTAATTAACACCTATTTTTTTTCATATATTTTAAATAACATCATATTTATTATTATAATCACGAACATTGTAATATGAAAGATAAAAAATATTTGCAATAATAGTTGCAAAGTTATTGACAAGGGTGCCCCCTTGAACTATAATAATTTTAAATTAAAAAATGTCGAAAATTAATGCTCGTATATCCCCTGAATATGGCAGGAAGTATCTACCGGAAACCGTAAATTTCCGACTATGAGATTGGTATAGGTATAAGTGTATCTATATTACTTAGAGGTAGAGCATATTAATTTCATTAGGGATTAATATGTCTTTTTTTATACTCAAAATTAATTTCAAAAAGAATAAGAAATTTCAGAATATAAATAAAATGCAAGAAAGCATTCATAAAATGGAGGAAAAAAGATATGGCTAAAATAATTAAAACTGCGTATACATTTGATGATGTATTATTAGTACCTAACAAATCAGAAATACTACCACACGAGGTAAGTTTAAAAACTCAGTTAACAAAGAAAATAACTTTAAATATCCCTTTAATGAGTGCAAGTATGGATACTGTTACTGAATCAAAGATGGCTATTGCTATGGCAAGAGAAGGTGGAATAGGAATAATCCACAAAAACATGACTATAGAAGAACAAGCTAAAGAAGTTGATAGAGTAAAAAGGCAAGAAAATGGAATAATAACAGATCCAATATTCTTAGCAGAAAACCATACTGTAAGAGAAGCATTAGAATTAATGGCTCAATATAGAATTTCAGGAGTTCCTGTAACAAGAGGAGAACAGTTAGTTGGAATAATTACTAATAGAGACATCGTATTTGAAACAAATTACGATAAGTTAGTTTCAGAAGTAATGACTAAGAGCCCATTAGTAACTTCAAAGGAAGGAACTACTTTAGAACAAGCATTAGAAATATTAAAGAAGCACAAAATAGAAAAGTTACCTTTAGTTGATGATGAAAACAACTTAAAAGGTCTTATAACTATTAAAGATATAGAAAAAGCAAAGGCTTATCCAAATGCAGCAAAAGATGAAAAGGGTAGATTATTATGTGGAGCATCAGTTGGTATAACTAAAGATATGATGGAAAGAGTTGATGCTTTAGTTAAAGCTAACGTTGATGTAATAACTTTAGATACAGCTCATGGACATTCAAAAGGTGTTATGGATGGAGTTAGAACAATAAAGGCTAAATATCCAGATCTTCAAATAATAGCTGGAAACATTGCAACTGCAGAAGCTACAAGAGATTTAATAGAAGCAGGAGCAGATTGTGTTAAAGTTGGTATAGGACCAGGATCAATTTGTACTACAAGAGTAGTTGCAGGTGTTGGAGTTCCTCAATTAACAGCAGTTATGGATTGTGCAGAAGAAGGAAAGAAATACGGAGTTCCTGTAATAGCTGATGGTGGATTAAAATACTCAGGAGATATAGTTAAAGCATTAGCAGGAGGAGCTGCTGTAGCTATGATGGGTTCAATGTTTGCTGGTTGTGAAGAAGCACCAGGGGAAATGGAAATATACCAAGGAAGAAGCTACAAAGTTTACAGAGGAATGGGATCACTTGGAGCTATGGAAAAAGGATCAAGTGATAGATACTTCCAAAACGGAACTAAGAAGTTTGTACCAGAAGGTGTTGAAGGAAGAGTTGCATATAAGGGATCAGTTACAGATACTATATACCAATTAATTGGTGGAATTAGATCAGGAATGGGTTACCTTGGGGCATCTACTTTAGATAAATTATATGAAACTGCAGGATTTGTAGTTCAAACATCATCAGGAATAAGAGAGTCACACCCTCATGATATAAACATTACAAAAGAAGCACCAAACTATAGCGTTAAATAATTAATAGGGATTTAGTATAGTGGCAAGTAATTTATATTTATCATATGATTATTTGCTACTATAAGAAAATATAAAGACGAATACGAACAAAAAAAGACGAAAAATATTGAATTTTCGGTAATTATATTGGATAATATAATTAAAATAATGCAATTGGAGGAAGCTCATGAAAAAAGAATTAGTTTTAGTAGTTGACTTTGGTGGTCAATATAACCAATTAATAGCAAGAAGAGTAAGAGAATGTGGAGTTTATTGCGAAATAATACCTTATACATATACTATTGAAAAAATAAAAGCAAAAAATCCATCAGGAATAATATTTACAGGTGGACCAAACAGTGTTTACGGAGAAAATACACCTAAGGTAGCTGAAGGTATATTTGAATTAGGAGTTCCTGTATTAGGAATATGTTATGGAGACCAATTAATGGCTCATATGCTTGGAGGTAAGGTTGAAACTGCTCCAGTTAGAGAATACGGAAAAACTCATGTTAAATTAGATAATTCTTCAAGATTATTTAATGGTATTGAAACTGAAGAAATTTGTTGGATGAGCCACACTGATTATGTTGCAGAAGCACCAGCTGGATTTAAAATAATAGGTCATACAGATGTATGCCCAATAGCGGCTATGGAAAATGAAGAAAGAAATCTTTATGGAGTTCAATTCCACCCAGAAGTTGAACATACTCCATTTGGACAAAAAATGCTTTCAAACTTCTTACATGAAATATGTGGACTTGGAAATCAATGGACAATGGCTTCATTTGCAGAAGAAAAAATAAGTGAAATAAAAGAATTAGTTGGAGATAAAAAAGTACTTTGTGCTTTATCAGGTGGAGTTGATTCATCAGTTGCTGCTATGATGGTACATAAGGCTATTGGACACAACTTAACTTGTATATTTGTAGACCACGGTCTATTAAGAAAAGATGAAGGGGATACTGTAGAAAGAGTATTCAAGAAAGAATTCGATATGAATATTATCAGAGTTAATGCTGCTGATAGATTCTTAGGAAAACTTAAAGGTGTATCAGATCCAGAAACTAAGAGAAAAATAATAGGTGAAGAATTCATCAGAGTATTTGAAGAAGAAGCTAACAAAATAGGTCAAATAGACTACTTAGTTCAAGGAACAATTTATCCAGATATAGTTGAAAGTGGAACTGAAACTTCAGCTACAATTAAGTCTCACCACAATGTTGGAGGACTTCCAGAGGACATGAAGTTTGGATTAATAGAACCATTAAGAGAATTATTCAAGGATGAAGTTAGAGCTGTAGGAGAAGAGTTAGGAATCCCTCACAAATTAGTGTGGAGACAACCTTTCCCAGGACCAGGATTAGCTATTAGAGTTCTTGGAGAAATCACTGATGAAAAACTAGAAATAGTTAGAGAAGCAGATGCTATATTTAGAGAAGAAATAGCTAATGCAGAATTAGATGAAACTATATGGCAATACTTTGCTTGTCTTCCAAACATAAAATCAGTTGGAGTTATGGGAGATGAAAGAACTTATAGCCACACAATAGCTTTAAGAGCAGTAACTTCAAGTGATGCTATGACTTCAGAATGGGCAAGATTACCATATGAATTAATAGATTTAGTATCAAGAAGAATAGTAAATGAAGTTAAAGGTGTTAATAGAATAGTTTACGATGTAACTTCAAAACCGCCAGCAACTATTGAATGGGAATAAAATAAATTAAAATTGTAAAATAAGATTTTTTAAAGGTAGATATGAATAGGTGTATTTAATACATTTATATTATATCTACCTTTTTATTTTTAGAAATTATTTAAAATAATAAAAAAATTTATCATAATTCAAGAAATTTCATACTATAAAAGAATGATGTAGAGATTAATTTTGGTGAGGTGTAAAAAAGATGAATATTAATGGGAGTGATACTGTATTTTTAATATTTGCTACTACTTTAGTAATGCTTATGACACCTGGATTAGCATTGTTTTATAGTGGAATGGTAAGAAAGAAAAATGTATTAAGTACTACAATACACAGTTATGCAGCTATAGCAATAATTTCTATACAATGGATTTTTATAGGCTATACATTATGTTTTGGGTCAGATGTAGGTGGAATAATAGGTGATTTTAAATATTTTTTATTAAATGGAGTTGGATTTCAGCCAAATCCTGATTATGCAGCAACTATACCACATCAGTTATTTATGTTGTTTCAATTAAAGTTTGCAATTATTACTCCAGCATTAATATCTGGAGCATATGCAGAAAGAATGAGATTTCCTGCATTTTTAATATTTGTTTTGGTATGGGCAACTTTTGTATATGACCCTATAGCTCATTGGGTTTGGGGAACTGGAGGATGGTTAAAGGAATTAGGTGCATTAGATTTTGCAGGAGGAAGTGTAGTTCATTTAAGTTCAGGAGTATCAGCACTTGTAGTTGCATTAGTATTAGGAAAAAGAAAAGATATGAATTCAGCAGAACCACATAATATACCATTGACTATTTTAGGGGCAGGAATACTTTGGTTTGGATGGTTTGGATTTAATGCAGGAAGTGCATTAGCTGCAAATGATGTAGCAATAAATGCCTTTTTAACAACTAATACATCAGCGGCGGCAGCATCTTTAGCCTGGATGTTTACTGAATGGAAGGTAAAAGGAAAACCATCAGTATTAGGATTTGTTTGTGGAGCAGTAGCTGGTTTAGTAGCAATAACACCATCGGCTGGATATGTAGGTGTTATTGAATCATTAATTATTGGTGCTATAGGCGGAAGTTTATGTTTCTTTACAGTAAATATAATAAAGAAAAAAATTGGGTATGATGATGCTTTAGATGCATTTGGTTGTCACGGAATAGGAGGCATTTGGGGTGCTATAGCAACTGGTATATTTGCATCAAGTGCAGTAAATCCAGTTGCTACTAATGGATTAATATATGGAAATGCTAAGCTTTTAGTAGTTCAAATTATAGGAGTTATATCAGTTTGCCTTTATTCAGCTATTATGACATTTGTAATATTAAAAGTAATAAATAGGTTTACAAAGATTAGAGCTACTGAGGAGGAAGAATTAATAGGATTAGATATATCCATGCATGGTGAAAAAGGATATAGTCACATAAGAAAATAAAAAATATATAATAATTTTATAAAAAGGAAATATAAGAATTAATTAATAATATATTAAAATTGAGAGATTAAAAACTTGGAGGATGATAAGTGAATATGTATAAAGTTGGAATGGTTATTCCAGTATATTTAACCCAATTTATTGGGGGAACAATAGAGAGACTAAGTTCAAATCCATCAAATACTAAAGTTGTATATTGTATTGTTAATGATGGGGTGCCAGATGTAAAAGAATATTTAGAGTTAATGGAATTACCAGAGAATATGTATGTACTTAACTTACCGAAAAATAGATGTTATGCAGGAAGTAATAATGCCGGATGGAGAGATTTAATTTCAAAATATCCATATTTAGAATACTTAGGATCTTTAAATGATGATACTATATGTTTTAATTCATGGTTAGATGACATGATGGAGACTTTAGAAAGCGATAGGGATATTGCAGCGGTAGCTCCAAATGTTTTATCAGTAGGAGAAGATAATAATTTATATTATTGCCATGCTGTTTTTGAATATGGTACCGATAGAGATATGGTTATAACTAAACATAAAATTGATGAAGATGAGTATGTTAAACTTATTGGAGGTTGTTGTTTTATTACTAGGAGAGAAGCGCTAGAAAAGGTAGATTTTCTAGATGAAACCTTTAAAAATTTTTGTGAGGATGTAGATTTATCATTAAAATTTATAACATCTGGATATAAGATGGCTATAAGTGCAAAAGCTCATGTTGCTCATTATTTTGGTCCATCAAGAACAACAAGAAAGGAGCATGATGATGATATTTGTAAAGCTAGAGAGTATTTAAGAAGTAAATGGGGACAAGATTTATCTATATATAATAATTAGTAAAAGCTCCTTAGGGAGTTTTTTTATTTGATTAGAATAATGAATATATATAAGAGTCATAGTAAAAAATATAAAATAATGTGGTTTATATTTATTAATTAATAAATATAAAAAAGTGAAAAAATTAACCAAAATATGCTATAATAAATGAGGTAAAAATATTTAGTAAAATTCCAGAAAGATATGGAGGTAGTAACATGAATAAAGGTTTAAGATTAGACTTATCTAAAGTAGAACCATACGCAAAATTAAATGAATTAGACTATATGGAAGCTATGGTGAAAAGTGCACATAATGTACTTCATGAGAAAACTGGAGCAGGTAATGACTTCTTAGGGTGGTTAGACCTACCTGTTAATTACGATAAAAATGAATTTGACAGAATAAAGCAAGCTGCTGAAAAGATAAAAGGAAATTCAGAAGCATTAATAGTTATTGGTATTGGTGGTTCTTACTTAGGGCCAAGAGCTGCAATAGAAATGCTAAATAGTAATTTCTACAATGTTTTAGGAAATAAAAAGAGAAATACTCCAGCAGTATTCTTTGTAGGAAATAATATAAGTTCAACATACTTAGCTGATTTATTAGAAGCTATAGAAGGAATGGATATTAGTGTTAATGTTATATCAAAGTCAGGTACAACTACTGAACCTGCTATAGCATTTAGAGTATTTAAAGAATATATGGAAAACAAATATGGAGTTGAAGGTGCAAAGGAAAGAATATTTGCTACAACTGATAAGAGCAGAGGTGCATTAAAGTCACTTTCAAACGAAATGGGATATGAAACATTTGCTATTCCAGATGATGTTGGTGGAAGATTCTCAGTTTTAACTGCAGTAGGATTATTACCAATAGCAGTAGCAGGAATAAGTATTGATGAAATGATGCAAGGTGCTGCTGATGCAAGAGAAGCTTATGCAACAGATGACTTTAAAAACAATGATTGTTATAAGTATGCAGCAATGAGAAATGCTTTATACAATAAAGGAAAAAATGTTGAAATATTAGTAAACTATGAACCAGGATTACATTACTTCAATGAATGGTGGAAACAATTATTTGGAGAATCAGAAGGAAAAGACCAAAAGGGAATATTCCCAGCAGCTGTTGATTTCTCAACAGATTTACATTCAATGGGACAATTTATTCAAGAAGGTTCAAGAATAATGTTTGAAACTGTACTTAATGTAGAGAAAGCTAGAAAAGAAATGACTATTGAAGAAGCTGCAGGAGATTTAGATGGATTAAACTTCTTATCAGGAAAAACAATAGATTTCGTTAATAAGCAAGCATTTAAGGGAACTTTATTAGCTCATAATGATGGTGGAGTACCAAACATGGTATTAAATATTCCAGAAATGAGCCCATATTACTTTGGATATATGGTTTACTTCTTTGAAAAAGCATGTGCTATAAGTGGATACTTACTAGGTGTAAATCCATTTGATCAACCAGGAGTTGAAGCATACAAGAAAAATATGTTTGCATTACTTGGAAAGCCTGGATTTGAAGAATTAAAAGCTGAATTAGAAAGCAAGTTAAAATAATGAGAATTATTGTAGATGGAGATGCCTGCCCAGGTATCTCCATTATTGAAAATATAGCAAAGAAGTATTCATTAGAGTTAATTGTATTTTGTGATATTCATCATTATATAATGCTAGATTATGGTGAAGTAAAAGTAGTAGATAGTGGATTTCAAAGTGTTGATATGTATGTTGTTAACTGTACTAAGAAAAAAGATGTTGTAATTAGTCAAGATTACGGAGTGGCAGCTATTTGCTTGGGAAAAGGGGCGTTTGTAATAAATCCGAAGGGGTACTTGTATACTGAGGAAAATATAGATAGAATGCTTGAAGAAAGACATTTATCTCAAAAGATAAGAAGAGCTGGAGGAAGAACGTCTAATCCTAAAAAAAGAACTAAAGAAGATGATAATAGGTTAGAGAATAATTTAATAAAGGTTATTGAGTGTAACATAAGGGAATAAACTGTAGAATTATAAATTATAGTTTCTTTCTCTTTTTTTATTTCTACGACAAAATTCAGTTTGTATTTCAATATGTAAAATGTATAATATAAATAGGAAAAAAATGAGAATTGTGGGTAGGTATAAAGTAAGAGGGTGAATGTATGGGAGAAATATTAATAACATTTGACAAAGAATCCAAAGAAATTTTAAATGGTGAGATTAATATAAAAGCAATAACTGAAGTTGAAAAAGATGAAATAGAAAATACAAATGATTTAGAATACAAGTTCTTAGAAGGAACTGATGGGTTATGGAGCCCTATACAGGATTTTTCTACAAAAAACATGTGCAGATGGAAGCCTAAAGGAAGTAAAAAATATATGATAATGGTTCAAGCAAAGAATAAAAATTCTAAAAAGCCATTTGATTATTTAGGAAAAGTTGAGTATGAAATAGAAGAGGAAGAATGTGATAAATTGATAAATGATGTGATTTTAGATAAAACATTATTAGCAATAGGGGAAAAGCTATCTATAGAAGTAATAACGGATGAACTAGTATTATATAGATTTTGGATAAGCGGAAAGCAAGGTTGGGAACCTTTAAAAGATTACAGTACAGAAAATAAGTTAATATATACAGCAGTGGATTCAGGAAGCTATGAAATATTAGTTGAGTGCAAAAAGCCGGATTCCGATAATAATGTAGATGAGTTTGCTACAGTTAAATTTAATGTAGAGGATAATTTATCAGTAGAAATTATAGATTTCCAATGTTCTACAGAGGATATATTGATAGGAAAAGATTTAAGTTTTACTGTAGAGTGTAATGCTAAAGAAGGAAGAGATATTCTTTATAAATTTTTAAAAATAGATAAAACAGGAAAAGTATCGTGCCTTCAAGAATATTCAACGAGAAATACAGTTACTTTTATTGAAAAGGAAAAAGGTCAGTATAAACTTTTATGTTTAGTAAGAGATATGTTTTCTAGCAAAGATTATGACGATAGAGCATTAATATTATATGAAGTAAAGCCATATAAGGATATAAGTATAAAGAAATTTTCAGCAGATATGAACTCTCCACAACTAATAAATACAAAAATAAATTTAAATGCAGTTGTTGAGGGTGGAAATGAAATCGTATATAGATATATAATTGAAGGAACTATTGCAGAAGATACAGGGTTTATTAGAAATAACTATTTTGAATGGGAGCCTAAGGCGCAGGGTGAATATGTAATAACATTACAAGTAAAGGATATTAGTTGTGAAGATGAATATGAAGATGTTCAAACTTTAAAGTTCAAAATAGAAAAGAAATGTGATAAACCTGTAAAAATAATTGATGTAATAACTAATAAAAAAAGAAAATGTGTTATTGGGGATATAATAAATATTAAAGTAAAGGCAGAAGGTGGAACTGATTTACGATATGAATTTTTAGTTTATAAAAATGGCAAAGAAAAAGAAAGAATAGATTATGGATATAGCAATTGGACTAATTTTATTCCAGAAGAGGTTGGAGAATATGAAATTGAAGTTAGAGTTGTAGATAGATATTCTTCTAAAGAGTTTGATAGCCATAGTTTTGTGTATTTTAAAGTAAAAGAATATGCGGAAGCCGAAATAGATTATGTATTATTTTCATCTAAAGAAACATATTTAGTTGGAGATATGGTTGAAATTGAATCTATAATACAGAATTCAAAAAATGTAGTATATAGATATATCACTAAAATAAATGGACATGAAGTGGAGGATACTGGATATATAGACAGCAGAAAGTTAAGAATACGTCCAAAGTGTCCAGGAAAATATTCTTTTGAAATATACGCTAAAAATATAAAGTGTAAAGAAGATTATGACTGTAAAAAAGAATTATCTTTATATGTTCAAGAGGCGGTTGCAGTTACTAATACTAGAATAAAAATATTAGAAGATGAATTAAAGATTAATGAAGAAATAACTTTTGAAGCGAGTAGCGAAGGAGGAAAAGAAGTTTGCTATGAGTTCTTCATTATGGAAAAGGGGAATTGGACAAAAGTTCAAGAATATAGTAGGAAGAATTATTATACTTTTATGCCATTTTCAAAAGGAAAGTATAGGGTTTTAGTGTTAAGTAAAAGCTATCATAGAAAGCATAACTACGAAGATTACACTAGTATAGAATTTGAAATTTAATTATTTATGAAATTTAAAAGTGCAACTTTAATTGCACTTTTTCTTTTTTGATTATAAAATATGATTAATTAAAGAAAATATAAACGAAAAGAAAAATAATGAGGTGTTTAAATGGAAAGATTGGATAAAGTCTTATCTAATTTAGGTTATGGAACTAGAAAAGAAATAAAACAGGTTGCAAAAAAAGGATTAATAAAGGTTAATGGAGTTGTAGTAAAGGATAATGGAATGCAAGTAAATCCAGAAGTGGATAAGATAAGTATTAATGGAGAAGAGATTTTTTATAGAAAGTACATATATTTAATGATGAATAAGCCTGATGGTGTAGTTTCAGCTACTTTTGATAGTAGAGATGAAACAGTTATTGATTTATTAGAAGTAGAACATCAAGTATTTGAACCATTTCCAGTAGGAAGATTAGATAAGGATACTGTAGGTTTATTATTACTTACAAATGATGGAGACTTAAATCACAGATTGATATCACCAAAATGGAAGGTAGATAAGGTTTATTTTGCTAAGATAGATAAAAAAGTAACTGAAAATGATATAAAAGTTTTCAAGAATGGAGTAACTTTAGATGATGGTTATACATGTAAAGAAGCTAAGTTGGAGATATTAAATTCAAGCGAAGAAGGATCAGAAGTTTTAGTAACTATACAAGAAGGAAAATATCATCAAGTTAAGAGAATGTTTGAATCAGTAGATAAGAAGGTAGTTTATTTACAAAGAATAGAGTTTGGAACATTACCATTAGATGAGGACTTAGAAGAAGGCGAATATAGAGAATTGACAGAAGAGGAAGTAGCTATTTTAAAAGGTTTTTAACGAATAATATCAAAAAATGAAGTTAAAAAATTCATAAATAAATGCTTGTACAATAAAATGTACAAAATATCTTGCATTTTAAAAAAAGATAGAATATAATAATTGTGCAAGGATAAATAAAAGGATTAAATAGCCCCCTTTTTATTTATTGCTTATTGCTAAGGCGCAACCTGGCCCCAAGGGTTGCGTTTTTTTGTTGCTAAAAATTAAAAGAAACATATAAAAAGGAAACGATACCAAAAAATATATTTATAGATTCTTTGGTGTAAATATATAAGTATTATAGCTTTGCAAAGACGTAATAAATAATTAAAGAAAATGAAATAAAAATATCAGAAAAAAATAAAAATGAAACTAAAATTTCATTACATATAATATAATTATAAAACAGTAATAAGTATGTACTTAAAAAGTGGTAGGTTTAGATATTGACTCTACTACTTTTCTTTATTTCATTAGGTTTTGAGAATTTTAAATTATAATCTTTTGGCAAGAATAAATAAAGTATGTAATTTATTATGTTATAATGTTAGTAATATGAAAGGAGTCTGTAAACATGGATTTAAAAGCGTTACTTAACAAAGAGCAATATGAAGGTGCTACGACTATAGAAGGGCAAGTTTTAATTCTTGCTGGAGCTGGTTCAGGAAAAACTAGAGTTTTAACACATAGAATGGCGCATATGATAGATGATTTAGGAATACTTCCATATAAGATATTAGCCATTACCTTTACAAACAAGGCTGCTAAGGAAATGAGAGAAAGAGTTTCAGCTTTAATAGGGGACAGAGCAAATGATATGTGGATATCAACATTCCATTCAACTTGTGTAAGAATTTTAAGAAGAGAAATAGAAAAATTAGGATATAAAAAAAGCTTTACTATATATGATACATCTGATCAAAAAACATTAGTAAAAGAATGTATGAAGTATTTAGGAATAAATGATAAAGATATAACAGAACAAGAGATAATAAGCAAAATAAGTAAAGCTAAGGACAGAATGCAAAGCCCTGAAAGCTTTATGAGGGAACATGAGTCAAATTTCAGAGAAAAGAAAATAGCTGATGTTTATTCTATGTATCAAAAGAGATTAAAAGAAAATAATGCTTTAGATTTTGATGATTTAATTTCTAAAACCGTTGAATTATTTAAAAAGGATAAGGAAACATTAGAGTTTTATCAAAGAAAGTTCCAATATATTATGGTAGATGAGTATCAAGATACTAATGGAGTTCAATATGAATTTATAAGATTATTAGCAGAAAAGTATAAAAACATATGTGTAGTTGGTGATGATGACCAATGTATATATCAATGGAGAGGCGCAGATATTACTAATATATTAGGTTTTGAAAAGGATTATCCAAATGCAAAGGTGATAAAGCTAGAGCAAAATTATCGTTCTAAAGGAAATATATTAAATGCAGCAAATGTTGTTATAGTTAATAATTCAAATAGAAAGGATAAGGCTTTAAGAACTGAGCAAGAGGCAGGAAGCAAAATTAAGGTTTATAGAGCTTATTCTGATAGTGATGAGGGAGATTTTGTAGCTACTCAAATATCTAAAATAAAAAGTGAAGAAAACAAATTATTTAAGGATTTTGCTATACTTTACAGAACAAATGCCCAGTCTCGTATATTTGAAGAAAGTTTAAGAAGAAAAGCAATACCTTATAAAATATTAGGTGGAACTAGATTCTATGATAGAAAAGAAATAAAGGATATGCTTTGTTATTTAAAGGCACTTATAAACCCTTCAGATACTGTAAGTTTAAGAAGAATAATTAATGTTCCTAAAAGGGGAATAGGAGATGCAACTATAAATAAGGTAATAGATTTTGCTGACTCATATGAACTGCCATTATGGGATGCTTTATCAGAGGTAAGAAATATACCTACTCTTACAGCAAGAAATTGTGGAGGAATAGAAGTGTTCATGGAAATGATGGATAACTTTATGATATTAAGTGAAACACTACCTGTTTCAACATTAATAGAAACTATCTTAAAGGATACAGGGTATATAGCTGAATTAGAAAAATCAAAAGAAATAGAAGATAAAAGTAGAATTGAAAACTTAAAAGAATTAGTATCAGATGCAGTAGATTTTGAAAAAACAAGTGAGGATAAGAGCTTAATGGCTTACTTAGAAAAGGTGTCATTAGTTCAAGATACTGATAAGCTTGAAGAAGAGGATGATTCTATAGTTTTAATGACTGTTCATAGTGCAAAGGGATTAGAGTTCCCAGTTGTATTTATGGTTGGAATGGAAAATGGAATATTCCCAGGGAATGCTTCCTTTGAAAAAGAATCAGAAATGGAAGAATCAAGAAGACTTTGCTATGTTGGTATAACAAGAGCTAAAGAAACTTTATTTATGACATCAGCAGAAGTAAGAAGACAGTTTGGTAGAACAGTTTCTTATGCTCAATCAGATTTCATATCAGAAATAAAGTCTGACTTAAAAGAATTTGTAGCAGGTGAATCATTAGGATCATCATCAAGAAATAAAATGTTTTCATCAAACTCAAAATATAATAATCCTCATAGCTTAAGAAGTAATATAGCTCAAGATAAAAAGGGATTAAGTGGAGTGAATGGAAATAGAACTTCAAATTCATCAGAAGTAAGTATTGGAAGAAAAGTTAAACATGAGAAGTTTGGAGTTGGAACTGTAGTTTCAGTTTTAGATACTGGTTCAGATAAAAAGTTAACTATAGCCTTTGACAATCAAGGAGTAAAAATATTAATGTTATCCTTAGCAAAGCTAGAAATGCTTTAATTGAATATAACAATTTATATTAAATAGAAAAGAGGCGTTAATTTGGATAAGAAAAAGCGTATAGATGAATTAGTAGAAGAACTAAATAGATATGCATATGAATACTATTCATTAGATAATCCATCAGTATCAGATAAAGAATATGATAAAAAATATGATGAGTTAAAAGAGTTAGAAAAAGAAACAGGATATGTGCTTAGTTATTCACCTACATTAAGAGTTGGGGATAGAGTACTAGATGGATTTAATAAATATACTCATAAGGGAAGACTTTGGAGTTTAGATAAGGCACAAACATTTAATGAATTAAATGATTGGCATAATAGAAATGTAAAGTTTGTTTCAGAAATGAATTCAAGGGGAGAAGAATTACCTCCTTTAAGATATGTGGTTACTAAGAAATTTGATGGGCTTACTATAAATCTTACTTACGATGAAGAGGGAATATTAGTTGCTGCAGCTACAAGAGGTAATGGTGAAGTAGGAGAAGAGGTTACAGCTCAAGTTCAAACTATTAAATCTGTTCCTTTAAAAATAAAATGTGAAGATGTATTTGAAGTTCATGGTGAAGCTATTATGACTTCAGAGGCTTTTGAAGCATATAATAAGGAAGCAGAATCACCACTTAAAAACTTAAGAAATGGTGCAGCAGGTGCTTTAAGGAATTTAAATCTTAAAGAAACTGCAAAGAGAAACTTATCAGCTTTCTTTTATGATATTGGATTTAAAGAAGGAGAACAATTTAAATCTTATGAAGAAATGTTAGTATTTATAAAAGATAAAGGTCTTCCTATGGATGACTATGTTAAGTTCTGTACAACTATGGATGAAGTTGAAAAGGAAATTAACTATATAAATGATATTAGATTTGATTTAAATTATGATATAGATGGAGTAGTTGTAGCAATAGATGATATTAAAACACGGGAGTTACTAGGATATACTGTTAAGTTCCCTAAATGGGCTATTGCATTTAAATTTGAGGCACAAGAGGCAACTACAAAGCTTTTAGATGTTGAATGGAATGTTGGAAGAAGTGGAAGAGTTGGTCCAACAGCTATATTAGAACCAGTAGAGCTTGCTGGAGTTACAGTAAAAAGAGCTACTTTAAATAATATAGATGATATAAGAAGAAAAGGTGTAAAAATTGGAGCAGAAGTATTTGTAAGAAGATCTAATGATGTAATACCTGAAATTATGGGCGTGGTAAATGAAAGCTTAGAAGGAACAACGGAAATTAATGTTCCAGAATTATGCCCAGCTTGTGGCGGGCATGTAGTTCAGCAAGGAGTTCATTACTTCTGTGAAAACACATTATCATGTAAGCCACAAATGGTAAAATCAATAGTTCATTTTGCATCAAGAAATGCAATGAATATAGAAGGATTTTCAGAAAAAACTGCTGAGCAATTATTTGAGAAGCTAGAGATAAAATCTATGTCTGAATTGTATAAATTAGAAAAGGAACAATTACTTACACTTGAAAAATTTGGACCTAAAAAGGCTCAAAATCTTTTAGATGCAGTAGAGAAAAGTAAGGATTGTGAACTATATAGATTTATATATGCTCTAGGAATACCTAACGTAGGAGTAAAAACAGCAAAGGATTTAGTAAATACATTTAAATCAATAGATGGATTTAAAAATGCTAAATTTGAAGAGCTAGTTGAAGTACAAGATGTTGGAGATATTGTAGCTAATTGTGTAATTGAATTCTTTAATGATGAAAAAGTAATTGAAACTATAGATGAACTATTACAATTAGGAGTAAATCCTAAGTTTGAAGAAGTTGAAATTATTGAAAGTCAATTTGAAGGAAAAACAATTGTTGTAACTGGAACTCTTAAAAATTATTCTAGAGGAGACATAAAAAGCAAGCTAGAAGGATTAGGTGCAAAGGTTGCTGGAAGCGTAAGTAAGAAAACAGATTATGTTATAGCTGGTGAGGAAGCTGGATCAAAGCTTACAAAGGCTAAGGATTTAGGTGTAGCTGTCCTTACAGAAGAAGAGTTTGAAAGTATGTTAAAGGTGTAAAGTTGTGAAAAAGATAAGATTTAAAGATATATTTACATTTATATGTACCTTATCAAGTATAGCTACAAGTGGAATAATTATATGTACGTATTTAACCACGTATCAATTATGGTACTTAGGAAAAAACTTTGATACATATTTTACATTACAATTAGGAATATCTATTACAATGTTTTTATGGGCAGTAAGATTCTTATTATACAGAAAAGGAAAAGAAAGGTATATATATTTTGGAATATGTATAACTATATCTATGATATTTACATTGTTTATGATTAGTTTTGTTAAATAAAAAAATGGTTACAGCTTTTATACTGTAACCATTTTTAATTAACTTTAAAAAGAAATTATATTATCTTTAGAGTATTCAGTATCATTATTATAATCATTATCTACCAGGTTGTTTAAATCTACTTCATCATTAGAAGTTAAAACATTACTAGTATCTGCATCAGAATTATAAGATACTGAAGAATCATGTAGTTTAGAAATAGAATAATTAATTTTATCTAATAATAAATTATTTACCTTTTGGTTTCTATGCATCTTATTAAATATAACAAATCCCCATATGAAAATTATAGAAAGAATTATCATAAATAATATTGCAACACAATAAAAAACTATTTGAACTATTTGAACAGCTAAATCCATTATTAAACCTCCCGAAAAATATAGAAATATTATAACATAAACTTATAGAATTTTATGTTAATACTTACAATCTATATAAATAATTATTAAATTGATTATTAATAATTATTCATGGATATAATTTAAAAAGATAAGATTTAAAAGGAGATACTATAATGAAGAGAATAATATTATCAATTATATCAGGAGTATTATTAGTAGTGTTTTTATTAGGGTTTGTAGATATAGTTCAAGAAGAACCTGTTGAAAGCAAAGAAGTTTTTACATATTCAATATCAAGTATACCAAGAGATTTAAAATCAATAGGTGGATTAGGAACAAGGGAGCAAGATATTATTTGTGCTGTTAGCAGAGGATTGGTAGAACTTGATAGTGAAGGGAATATATTACCTTCTTTAGCGGAAAGTGTTGAAGTTAGAGATGATGGCTTAGAATATGATTTCAAAATAAGAAAAGATATTTTTTGGAGTGATGGTAGTGCAATAACACCTAAAGATATTTCTACTTTCTTTAGAGAAATATTAACAGAAGAAAATAGCGAGAATATAGGAGCTTTATTAAACGTATATGGAGCAAAAGATTTTAGAGATGGAATAGGAAGCTTTACAGAAAATGTAGGAATAAGCACTACAGATGATAATGTAGTAATTAGGCTTAATTCTAAAAATGATGAATTTATAAATGAATTAAGTAAACCACAATACAGGTTAAGAAAAAATGTTTTGTTATGGGAAGATATTTCTAACAATTATAGTAGTATTACCTATTCGGGAGATTATAGCATTAGTTCTATGGATATTAGTGAAATTGTTCTTAAAAGAAACAATAATATAAATCCTAAGTTAGTTGAGGCTATACATGTAGTTCAAGATGAGGGAGAAGAACTAGCCATGGCAGCTTTTGAGGTTGGTGGAAGAGATATTGTAATTAATCCACCTAAGAGTCAATTAACAAGATTAAAAGAAGAAAATAAATTAATTACAGTAGAATCAAACAAGGCTATGTACCTAGCATTTAATCCTAATAGTGAAAGCTTACCTTTAGAGGGCAAAAAGGAAATATATAAATTTTTAAATGATGCAACAGAAGAATATCAGTTACAAAATAATATGTTTTTAGAATTAGCTGAAGGAAGTTACTTTAGACAAGATAAGAATGATTTAGCAAAGTTACAAACAAGAAAGGTAATGAGTAATACAAGTGAAGAGTGGGGAAAGATTGATGAACTAGTAATTATAGCTGAAGAAAAAAGCGAAAACAAATCATTTTGTGAATTTTTATCTACATGGTTTAAGGAAAATACGAATATTACATTATCATATAATCTTGTCCCAAAATCTGAAATGAATAATGTTCAAAGTGAAAGTTACTATCATTTAGCCTTATTTCAATGTAATGATAGTATGGAAGGTGAAGAATCTTTTTATAATATGATAATTAGGTTTTTATCAAAGGAAAATAAAGATAAGTTTGTAAATGCGAAGACTGAATCCGATAGAAAAAGCCTATTTACAAGTATGGAAGATACCTTGTTTAATACATATCAAGTTTTACCATTAGCTTTTTATAATGATAATATAGCAATTGATAAAAAAGTTAAAAATATAAAATTAGACGGTAATGGTAATATTGATTTTAATAAATTAGAAAAATAATAAAAGTCGTATAAATTGATTATTTAAATTTAATCAATTATATACGACTTTTATTTTCTTTAGAATATTGTATTTACTCTGTTATGGATTCATCAGAAATATCATTACTTACGGGAACTTCAGTAATTGTAGGTGATTGTATATCATCACTTACTAAGATTGAATCAGTTTCGCGTTCTTCGGATAAATCAGAAGTTAAAGGAACATCATCAATTGTTTTGGATTCAAAGTCCTTATAATTTAAGTTAAGTTCTTTCATAAAATCATCTTTAAAGGCAAATATAAATAATTGATATATAAACATATTTCTATAGCTATCAAATGTAGAAGTATTAACAGAGAAGCTATCTTTCTTTTTTGAATAAGAAATAGTTTTATTAAATATTGGAGCTACACCGATACTATTTGGAGCTGAAAATGAAGGCATTCTAAAAAAGCTTTCATCTAGCATATCTGAAGAATTAAGAGTTAAGCCTCTATATCTTTCAAAGTCATCAAGAGTAGGTGCATCTGGCCAAGTTGGAACTAGTCCAGAGTTTATAAAATATTTTCTATATAAAGATGATAACATTGATTTATACTCACTATACCTATTAGATTCATTTGCGAAAATAGTGAATGCTAAGAAATAAAATGATATATCAAAGCAGGAATATTTTATATCCTTCTTTCCTGATAGTTTTATAAAAATTTCTTTTTCTTCATCATATAATGAATGTAATTTATTAAGTACTTCTTTGGCTTTCTCATCAAAAGTAATCATTTGAGTATGTTTGTAAGACAATGATAAGTTAATTGCAAACAAGCAAGTAAAATCTAATGAATCTACAAAATAATCTTTTTCATCGAATTTATTTACTAAGAAATCTGTTAAATCTATAATAAGTAACTTACTCTCTTCGTTTTTAGAGTGATGATAAAATATATTAATAGCTAATAATGTTTTACATATTTCTTCAAAGGAACATTCATATAGTTTTTCTTTAAAATCTAAGAACATTTGAAGTATTTCTAAAGAAAAGCTCTTATAGTCTTCAGATAGTTCATCTTCAGGAAATTTATTTGAATAAACATAATAAGCAATCATCATAAATGCTTGATCAGAAAACTTGAATTTTTTGCTTTTATCAACTAAATTAAATCCTTTATGACTATTATCTAAAAGATTTTTCTTTTCTATGAAAATACCTTCTGCGTTTCTTAGGTTAATAGAATAAAATTCTAATTGATCTTTAGAAAGTTTTTTATAAACTTCTGATAAGGCATATGTTCCTGAGTCGATATCTTTAAAACATCTATAGTAATCAGATAGTTCTAATATATTTAGAGTCATTAATGCATTAGTAATTGGTATTAAATCTTTTTTAAATGTATCCTCATCAAATCCGTTTGAATTCTTGCTGTGTATATAGTTTGGAGAGGATTTTCTGTACATACATAGTAGTGGAGAAAAGTTACTAATTGTGGTAATATCAATTGAGGACGAAATTTTCTTATAATTTTTAATTGAAGAAACTAGTCCACATTTTGATTCAAGAACTAAAGTTCTCATGGCCTCTTTTGATAAATGAAAAAGTTGGCCATTAATTTCTTTTTGTGATAGGCTATTCATTCTAAAAAATGGTCCGATATATCGCAATTTATTCACCTCTTAATTAATCCTTGTTTAATAATATGAGTTGAATAACGAAATAGTGCATGAATTTTAATTTTATATATAATTGGAGGAAAAAAATGAGAATAGATGGACGAAAAAATGAACAAGTAAGACATACTAAGATAACTAGAAATTATACAAAGTATGCTGAAGGGTCAGTATTAATAGAAGTTGGAGATACTAAAGTTATTTGTACAGCTTCAATAGAAGATAGAGTACCACCATTTTTAAAAGGTCAAGGTGAAGGATGGATTACAGCAGAGTATAATATGCTACCAAGATCAACTGGAAATAGAAAGCCTAGAGATATAGCAAGATTAAAAGTTGATGGAAGAACTATGGAAATACAAAGACTTATAGGAAGAGCATTAAGATCAGTTATGGATTTAAAGGCTTTAGGTGAAAAAACTATATGGATAGATTGTGATGTAATTCAAGCTGATGGTGGAACTAGAACAACATCAATAACAGGAGCTTTTGTTGCTTTAGTTGATGCTGTAAATAAATTGCACAAAGAAAAACCATTTAAGGTGTATCCAATAAGAAACTTTGTAAGTGCTACAAGTGTAGGAATAGTAAATGATGTAAAGTTAATAGATTTATGTTATGAAGAGGATTCAACTGCAAAGGTAGATATGAACGTAATAGGAACTGATGAAGGTGAATTTATAGAAATACAAGGAACTGGTGAAGAAGCACCATTTAAAAGAAGCGAATTAAATGAGTTATTAGATTTAGCTGAAAAAGGTATAAAACAAATGATTCAAATTCAAAAAGATGCTTTAAAGATGGATGCATTATGGATTGGAACAGGAGAAAGCAAATAATATGAAAAAGTTAGTAATAGCTAGTAACAATAAGGGTAAGATAAAAGAGATAAAAAAAGTGTTGTCAGATGTTGAGCTAGAAGTAGTATCATTAAATGATGAAGGTATAGATATAGATGTTGTTGAAGATGGAGTTACATTTGAAGAAAATGCTAAAAAGAAAGCTTTAGAAATATGCGAGTATTTATTAAGCAAAGGTGAAGAAAACTTTATAGTTATGTCTGATGATTCAGGTTTAGAAGTAGATTACTTAAATGGTGAACCTGGAGTTTATTCAGCTAGATATGCTGGAGAACATGGAGATGATAATTCTAATAATAAAAAGTTATTAGAAAATCTTAAAGAAGTAAGATATGAAGATAGAAAAGCTAGATTTGTTTGTCAATTAGCATTAATAGATTCAAATAAGAAGTATAGAGGAATTACAGGTTATGTAGAAGGATATATCTTAGAAGAGATAAATGGAGATGATGGATTTGGATATGACCCATTGTTCTTCTGTCCAGCAATAAATAAATCTTTTGGAGAAGCTTCATTAGAAGAAAAGAATGTAATTTCTCATAGAGGGGTAGCTTTAAAAGAATTCAAGAAAGAAATACAAAGTTTCTTATAGGAGGATAAAAATGAAAATTGCTGTTATAAGTGATTCACATAATAGTAGAGATTCTATAAATAATATAAGACAGTATTTAAGTGAAGCTAATATTTTATTACATTGTGGAGATGGTATAACTGATTTATCTTATCTAGAAAATGAGTTTAAAGGTAAGATATATGGAGTTAGGGGGAACTGCGATATATCAGAAAAATATCCAATAGAAAGAATTGTAGAAGTAGAGAGTAAAAAAATACTTATTTGTCATGGGCATTTATATAAGGTTAAGATGGAATATAATACTTTGTTTTATAGAGCAAAGGAATTAGGAGTAGACATAGTTGTTTTTGGACACTCACATTTAGCTACTATATTAAAGCATGATGGAATAGTAATGATGAATCCAGGAAGTATATCATTACCTCATATGGGAAAAAGAAAAAGTATAGGATTTATTGATATAGATAAGGATGGGAAAATAGAAACACATATACAAGAAGTTTAGTTTAAAAGCGACAATATCTTTTAAAAACTCGCTGTATCTCTTGAATTCTAATTAATTTAAAAAAGTTTTAAAAAAGTGTTGACGTATTTATGTTATTACTGTAAAATAATCATTGTCGCTGAGAGATACAGCAACAAAAACTCTTCGGGGTGTAGCGCAGATGGGAGCGCGCGTGGTTTGGGACCATGAGGTCGCAGGTTCGATCCCTGTCACCCCGACCAATTTTTAAATTATGCGGGTATCGTATATCGGTAATACTCCAGCCTTCCAAGCTGAAAAGGTGGGTTCGATTCCCACTACCCGCTCCATTAAAAAAAATATGTTGACAAAATAGTGAACATAACATATAATAATTAATGTTCTTGAAAAATAACATGCGTCTTTAGCTCAGCTGGATAGAGCAACGCCCTTCTAAGGCGTGGGCCAGGAGTTCGAATCTCTTAACACGCACCATATGGTGAATGTAGTTCAGTTGGTAGAGCGCCAGTTTGTGGCACTGGTTGTCGTGGGTTCGAGTCCCATCGTTCACCCCATATGCAGCCATATCGCCAAGCGGTAAGGCACCGCACTTTGACTGCGGTATTCGTAGGTTCAAATCCTGCTATCCCAGCCATTAAGGTTTACTAGCTCAATCGGTAGAGCACTTGACTTTTAATCAAGGTGTACCGGGTTCGATTCCCGGGTAAGCCACCAA
>NZ_JBOFYU010000114.1:0-31032 GCF_051654825.1 Clostridium sp. | reverse complement strand
CTTTATTTAACCTGCAAAAATCAATTTTATTGCAGGCTTGTTTGCCATACAATAAAATATTCAAACTTATATAATTTTCAAAGAGCGAGCAATTCTATGAAAAGCCAAGCTATTTTTTCATATCAGCTTAACAGATTCCATTTTTTTGTATATTATAACTTATAATTTAAATTATAAGCTTATTCTACAAAATTTACACATTAAATATTTGAAAACTTTACATTAACAAAAAAAGCTAGTATAAATACTAACTTTTTTATCTCTAAAAATTTAATCATTTAAAACAATTAAATTTCTTTTCTTCCCTCTAATGCTTTTGATAAGGTTACTTCATCAGCATATTCTAAGTCTCCACCTACTGGAATACCTGATGCAATTCTTGTAACCTTTATATCTAATGGTTTAAGTATTCTAGATATGTACATAGCTGTAGCTTCTCCCTCAATATTAGGGTTTGTGGCAATTATAACTTCTTGTACATCTGCACTCATTCTAGCTACTAATTCTCTTATTCTAATATCCTGTGGTCCTCTTCCTTGCATAGGTGATAAATTTCCATGTAATACATGATAAGCTCCATTAAACTCTTTAACCTTTTCCATAGTCATAATGTCCTTAGGCTGTTCAACTACACATATTACATTTTTATCTCTATTAGGATTCCCACATATAGCACAAGGATCTTTATCAGTAAAGTTCCCACAAATAGAACAATATTTAATAGTTCCTCTAGCTTTAACAAGTGCTGTTGCAAACTCTTTAACCTCATCTTCAGGTAAGTTTAAAACATGTAATGCTAATCTTTGAGCTGTCTTTTGCCCAACGCTAGGTAACTTTGCAAATTCCTCTATTAGCTTTTCTATAGCAACTGGATAAAACTCCATATATATTACATCCTTTCTTATAAGCTAAAGTATATAACTCTCTATAATATTCAAAAGATGTAGAAAATATAAATCCTACATCTTTTGATTAATAATTTTATATAAAATTATATAACTAAATATTCACTTTTAGCTTTTATTAAAATAATCCTGGAATATTCATTCCACCTGTAAGTTTACCCATTTTGTTTGCAGATTCTTCATCAGCTTTTCTTAATGCTTCGTTTACTGCGCTTAAAACTAAATCTTCTAACATTTCAACATCATCAGCATCTACAACTTCTGGTTTTATATTAATAGAAACAACTTCTTTCTTTCCGTTAGCTTTAACTACAACAGCTCCGCCTCCAACTGATGCTTCGAACTCTTTTTCTTCAAGTTCCTTTTGCATTACTTCCATGTCCTTTTGCATCTTTTGAGCTTGCTTCATTAAATTGTTAATATTTCCTCCCCCAAATCCTCCTGGGAATCCACCTCTTGCCATAAAAACATCCTCCTTATTTATAAAAATATATTATTTATTATATATTATTTTACTTAAATTTTCTATATTACATAACTTATTTATTGTATTAAACCTTAGTATTTATCATTATTTAAAGCTTTATGTGAATTATCAGTTATTTTATAAAATAATAACCTTTGTAGTTCTATTCATCTAAAAACTCTACTATTCCATCACCTAAAGTTTCTAATAACATATCTTCTGTAGATTTTTGGTTTGCTCCTGCTTCTTCTACGTGAAATACAATATTAACATCTTCTCTAAATATTTCTGAAAATACTTCTAGAATAATCTTTTTATTCTCTGGTTTTTCTAATCTATCTCTATTAAACCCATATTGCTCTTCATATTGAATAGTTACTATTCCATTTTTACACCCTACAACCTTACCTGTTAATAATGATGCATATACAATCATAGCTCTTTTTGCTTTTATTTTTTCTAATATATCTCTCCAAGCTCTTTGTATATCATTTATAGTTAAAGTTGAATTTTCATTTCCTTTAACATTACCAAGTACAGGTGCTGAAGGTTTCGCTACTTGCTTTACAGGAGCCTTTCTCGGAACTTGTTCCTCTGTGCTATTAGCTGCAACTACCTTTAATGCTCCACTTTTTAGATTTTCCTCTAGCTTATTTAATCTAGATAAAATTACTTCATTAGATGTGTCATATTCTATTTTACACATCTTTATAGTAGCTAATTCTAAATAAAGTCTTGCTTGCTTACTTAATTTTGCATTTGCTTCAGCATCTTGAAGTATTCTTATACATCTCATTACTTCTTCTGCTCTGATTCTTTCACCTTGTTCCTTAACTAATTTTATGTTTTCTTCTGACATATCCAAAACTTCTTCTGGATTATTAGTTACCTTAGCCATTAAAATATTTCTATAATGAGCTACTAGGTCCTTAATAAAAAGATATATATCTTTTCCGGCATAAACAACATCATCTATAATCTTCATAGATTTTTCTATGTTTCTTTGAATAATAGCACTAGTTAAGGTAAATAAATGTTCATTAGTTACTAAACCTAACATACTTACTAATGAATCATATTGAACTTCACCGTCTCCCATTGAAATAGCTTGATCTAATATACTTAAAGAATCTCTCATAGCCCCATCAGATACTCTAGCTATAAGATTTAAGCTTTTATCATCAGCTTCTACATGTTGATCCGTTACTATCTTTCTTAGTCTTGCTATAATTTCATTATTATTTATTCTTTTAAAATCAAATCTTTGACATCTTGATAGTATAGTAATAGGTAGTTTTTGTGGATCTGTAGTTGCTAAGATAAATATTACATTATTAGGAGGCTCTTCTAATGTTTTTAAAAATGCATTTACAGCACCAGTAGATAGCATATGTACCTCATCCATTATATACACCTTGTATCTTGCTTCTTGTGGTGGATATTTTACATCATCAATTATATCTCTTATCTTATCTACACCATTATTTGAAGCAGCATCTAATTCAGTTACATCTATAGCCAATCCATTATTTATCTTAGTGCACATATCACACTCATTACATGGTTCTCCATCTATAGGGTTTAAACAATTTAAAGCCTTTGCAAAAACCTTTGCTGTTGATGTTTTACCTGTACCTCTAGTTCCACAAAAAAGATATGCATGGGCAATTCTATTATTTAATATTTGATTTTTTAATGTGGTTGTTATATGTTCCTGACCAACTACATCATAAAATGTTTTTGGTCTCCATTCTCTATATAAAGCTGTGTAAGCCAAAACACTCACCTCTCTTTTGTTTTCTCTTATAAAGTATATTATACAATAATAAGTAACTAATAAAACAAATTTCTCATTAAATTAATATTATAAACCGCTTTAAAATCTATTGCATAATTATTCATCTATATTCATTTTCTTTATTTTATTTAAAATTAATAAGTTTTTCTCGCGTATTTATTGTTAAATATTTAACTAAATTAAAGGTCGAATATACTTTCTTATTGTTAATTAATTAACAATTATAGCATTATATGTCGCGTTTTAGTAATATTAACTTAACTATATATTTATAAGGAGTGTATTTTATGAGTCTTTATGATAAAAAATACTTAGCGTTAGTAGATGATATTTTAAATAATGGATATTACGATAATAATAGAACAGGAATGCCTACATATAAATTACCTCATCAAATAATGCAATTTAATTTAGAAAAAGAGTTTCCGATATTAACTACAAAATTTGTAGCTTTTAAAACAGCAGTAAAGGAATTATTATGGATTTACAAGGACCAATCAAATGATGTTACAAAATTACAAGAACAAAATGTGCGTATATGGGATCAATGGGTAGATGAAAATAATACTATTGGTAGAGGCTATGGTTATCAAATAAAAAAGTTTAACCAAATAGATAAACTAATAGAGTCATTAAAAAATAATCCTCAAGACAGAAGAATGTTAATGACTATGTGGAATATAGAAGATTTACCTCATATGACATTACAGCCTTGTTGCTTTATGACATTATGGGATGTTTCTGATGGAAGACTTAATTGTATGCTAATTCAGAGATCAGGAGATGTTCCTCTAGGAGTACCTTTCAATACTAGCCAATATGCTGTTTTAGTTTATTTAATAGCTCAAGTTACAGGACTGAAACCAGGTTTATTTACACATGTGATAAACAATGCACATATTTATGAAAATCAAGTAGAGGGAATGAAACTTCAGCTTACTAGAGCTAATGATGATTATGAAGCTCCAAAGCTTTGGATAAATCCTAATATAACAAACTTCTATGATTTCACTATAGATGATATAAAGCTTGAAGATTATAAATATCATCCATCAATTAAAATGGAGGTATCCGTATAATGTTATCCATCATAGTTGCAAAATCTAAAAACAATACTATAGGTGGCGATAATAAATTATTATGGCATATATCTGAAGATTTAAAGAGATTTAAGGAAATAACTTCAGGAAGCACTATAATCATGGGAAGAAAGACCTTCGAGTCTCTTCCTGGTATTTTACCTAATAGAAAGCATATTATTTTAACTAATTCTGTGGATTATTCTGTGGATTCACCTAATGTAGAAGTTTTCCACAGCTTAAATGATATTATTCACCTGTGGAAAAACTCTAACGAGGAAGCCTTTGTTATTGGCGGCGGAGAAATATATAAAGCTTTATTACCTCACTGCAATAAACTTTATTTAACTATAGTAGATAAAGACTTTTCTGGGGATACTTTTTTCCCTGAAATAGACTTAAATCAGTGGAAAATTGAATTTGAATCAGAAGAAAAAACAGATGAGAAATCAAATTTAAAATACAAATTTATAGATTTAATTAGATAAGAAAACGAGGGTAGTTCTATTCGAACTGCCCTCGTTTTCTTGTCCTATTGTATATGTTAATCCTATTGAAGAGTAACCAAATTTAAATAAATCTAAAAATTAATTTTAGAATTTTAACCTAAACATTAAAAAAGCCTTTCTCCAAAGAAAGGTTTAAATAAAACCGTGCACCTGGCTTCGGCAGTAATCTATAGGCGTTACCTATGCAGTTAGCTCTGGCAAGATTGATCCATGTCACACGCAGTAATCACTTATCGCTGCTTCCTTCCGGACCTGACGAGGTTCATGCACTTACGTCGCATGGGACCCGACCATCAACACCACTTACATAGGGACAGACCCTATAAACTAAAACCTATGCCAGGAATTCAATCCTGCTATAGCGGATTGCAGGTTACAGGGCACCGCTGACTCCCCATCTAGCACGGCTGTGGCGGAGAGAAGGGGATTTGAACCCCTGATAGAGTTGCCCCTATACACGCTTTCCAGGCGTGCTCCTTCGACCACTCGGACATCTCTCCATATAGTATTTAATTTTAACTACTGCTATATCTTATCATATACAGATATATATTGCAATATTAAAAAATCTTCATCATAAGTTATTAAACTCAATCTTTTCTAGTGTTACCTACATTTTTTTAAATATTTAATTAATTTACAATATTTTTTCTCATTAGCCTTTATACACATCGTACAAAGACTTTAACTTGCTTATTAAATACTCATATTTTTCATTAAGCAGATAGTTTTTTTCTAATTCTCTTAAATAATCCTCACTATCAACTCCTTTAATCTTCGGTATCATATCTCTTTTATACCAATTTATTTCTTCATTATATTTATTAAATAAACTATTAAAATCTATGTTATCTTTATAAATATCGGTTTCTAAATTCGCTATTTTTTTCTTTAATATTTTATTTTTACTTTGAATAAATTCTAATAAAACCATAGCCTTCCCCCATATTTTAATTAATATATATACTATTCTATTACCTTAATTATTAATGATGCTAAAAAGAGACCATATCAAATGATATGGTCTCTAAAATTATTTTTTCTTATTTTTTATTTTTATCCACAGTATTATTCCTGCTCCTAAAAGTATTCCTGCAATACTTACTATTTGAGCTATTCTAAGTCCAAAGAACATTAAGCTATCAGTTCTTAAACCTTCTATAAAGAATCTACCTAATGAATATAGTATCATATAACTTCCTAATACTATTCCATTATCGCTACTCTTCTTTTTATAAAGAATATATATTAATATACCACAAACTATAACATTCCAAATTGATTCATATAAAAATGTTGGATGATAATACGTTCCACCAATATACATCCCCTTTTGAATAAACTCTGGGAATTTGCTTATAAACTCACTAGAAACAGGTCCACCATGAGCTTCTTGATTCATAAAGTTTCCCCATCTACCTATAGCTTGAGCTAATATTAACCCCGGCATTGCTATATCTACATATTCTAAGAAATTAATCTTTCTAACTTTAGCAAATATAATACCAGCTAGCAATCCAGCTATTACACCTCCATGTATAGCTAATCCACCTTGTCTTATATTTATAACATCCATAAAACTATGATAATTTTGATATTCAAACGCAACATAATACAATCTTGCTCCTACTATTGAAATAGGGAATATTATTAAGAAAGCATCTATCATAACATCAAAATTCAAATTTTTCTTTTTTGCTAAGAAATAAATTAATAGCATAGCAGATACAACACCTAAAGATATTAATACGCCATACCACATAACTTCTATTCCGAAAATCTCAAATGCAATTGGATCCATATTTTAATCTCCTTTTATAGTTTTTATTATTTACCATTATACTCCTGTATACTTCCTTATATCAATTAAAAAATTGTTAATAAATTTCTTTCCTACTCTATTATTTTAATTAAATTTATATCTAACTTTTAAGATTTTATAACTCACCTTTTCTTCTCATATCAAAAAAATATTTTAATAAATTACTACATTTGTCATTATAACACCATTTTACATCTACATAAGTATTAAACATAGGATAATCTAATAGGTTAATTACAGAGCCACATGCTCCCATATCTTTATTAAATGTACCAATATAAATTCTAGATATCCTACTTTGAGCGATTGCTGCTGCACACATAGGACATGGCTCTAATGTAACATACATTTCTGCACCAGATAGCCTCCAATTATCTAGCTTTTTACAAGCTTCTTCTATAGCTAGAATTTCCGCATGACCTGTAGGCATTTTTAAGGTTTCCTTTAAATTATGTGCTTTTGCTATTACCTCACCATCTTTTACTATTACAGCTCCAACAGGTATTTCTCGCTTTTTTAAAGCCTTTTCTGCTTCCCGTAAGGCTACCTCCATATAATCCACCTAAACCCCTCCTTTTATTCTAATTATAAAAGCTGATTAAATATAAATAAATCTATATTTAATCAGCCTTTTTTAAGTATATATTCTTACTTTTTTTATTCTATTCTTATCTATATCTTCAACCACAAATCTAATCTTATTAAGCATTACTTCTTCGTTGCTTTCAGGAAATCTACCAAGCTGCTCTATTATAAGACCTCCTACTGAATCAAACTCCTCTGATTCAATATTTACTCCTATTAAATCACATATATCATCTAATCTAGAACTTCCATCAACTATATATTCATCTTCCTTAACAACTTCTATTTCATTTACTTCATCATCATATTCATCTTCTATTTCACCAAATACTTCTTCTATTAAATCTTCAATAGTTACTATACCTACAGTTCCACCATATTCATCTAAAACAACAGATATATGTGTTCTGTTTTTCTTCATATCATTAAATAATTCTTTAATTTTCTTAAATTCAAATGTATAGTAAGGTTCTCTCATATAATCTGAAACACTAAAGTTTTCTTTATTTTGTCCAGCCATTATAAGGTCCTTTACATTTAATATACCTACAACATCATCTATTGTATGATTGTAAACTGGTATCCTAGAAAATTGCTCTCTATTTATAACATCTAAGACTTCTTCATAAGTTGCACCCATATCTACTGCAACTACATCTACTCTTTGAACCATTACGTCCTTTACTTGAGCATCAGCAAATTCGAAAACATTGAAAATCATTTCCTTTTCAACACCTTCTAAAACACCTTCTTCTTCACTGACACCAACCATAGTTTTAAGTTCTTCCTCAGTAATAAATGGTTCTGATGCTTTAGGATCACATCCTAATAATCTTATGAATACTCCTGATATAGCTGTAAACACAAAAATAAACGGCTTAAATATTTTAACTGTTAGATTGATAATTTTACTTACTCCTAATGCTACCTTTTCTGACTTTTGCTTAGCAATTGATTTTGGAGTTATTTCTCCAAATATAAGAACTAAAATAGTCATTACTATGGTAACTATACCTACTCCACTTTCTCCAAATACAGCTAATGCTAAGGATGTTGCTAATGCTGACGCCCCTATGTTAACTATATTATTTCCTATTAAAATTGCACCTAATAACTTATTTGGGTCTTCAGTTAACTTTTCTACTAACTTAGCTCCCTTTACCCCTTCTTCTACCATATGTCTTATTCTAATTTTACTTAAGGCCATTAAAGCCGTTTCCGACATAGAGAAGAATGCTGACATAACTAATAGTATTACTAATAACACTATCTGCCACGTATAACTTTCCAACAATGATCACTCTCCTAGTATATTGTAATATCATCCATTATATCATATGTAAAAAACTAATAATATACGTTTATTTTGAACATATTTTTAAATTATTTAACTAAAATTTAAAAATTTTAAAATTAAAGACCGCTAATAAAATTAGCAGTCTTTAAAATTAATTAAACCAAATTAAATGGTATCCCCAACAGGGATCGAACCTGTATCTGTCCCTTAGGAGGGGACTGTTCTATCCATTGAACTATGGAGACTAATCAATTTGATTTTATACCTACTAGAAATATTTGTCAAAGTTTTTCTAGTTTGCTCTCTGCCATTATTAGCTAAAATTTATTTGTTTAGTTAATTTAACATATATATTCTTAAGTTTTCTCTACATTTCTAAATAAAATAACTTAATCACAATATGATTATAATAATACAAATACACTTCCTTAATTTAAATTTTATTTTCTTTTATATAATAAAGGTTTGTTATATACTTTATTATATGGATTTATTAATTATTTTATAAAAGAAAGGACTGAATTATACTATGTTTAGATCTATTATATGGTATGTATATTTTTTCTTAAGCCTTTTTCTAACTATACCAGCTATGTTTAAGGTTAAATCACTTACTAAGCAAGGTCTTGAAGAAGAAAGAAAAGCTTTTGTTCAACAATATACTGCTAAATGGGCAAGATCTCTACTAAAGCTTGCTGGTGTTAAGGTTACTGTACACGGCTTAGAAAACTTACCTAAAGATAAAACAGTATTATTTATAGGAAATCATCAAGGAAACTTTGATATTCCTATTTATATGAGTCAAATAGATGTTCCTAAAGGATTTGTTGCTAAAATAGAAACAAGTAAAATTCCAGGGGTTAAAACTTGGATGGAATACATGCACTGTGTATTTATGGATAGAAGTAATATTAGAAAAGCTGGCGAAGCCATAATACATGGAATTAAAAATTTAAAAGCTGGTTATTCTATGGTAATCTTCCCTGAAGGAACAAGAAGTAGAGGAGATAAAACTGGAGAATTTAAGGCTGGAAGCTTTAAACTAGCTACTAAATCTAAAGTTCCAATAGTTCCTGTTACTATGAATGGTTCTTATAAAATCATGGAATCAACAAAAGGACCTTGGTTAACTCCTGCTAATGTTGAGTTATTTATTCATCCAATGATAGAAACATTAAATTTATCAAAGGAAGAATTAGACGAATTACCTAAAAAGGTTCAATCTATAATAGAAAGTAAACTACCTAATAATTAAGACTTTAAAAGAATTAATTTAAAAAGCGCCTATAAATAAGATTTAATCTTACTTAGGCGCTTTATTTATAATTAAGTCTTTTTATTCATTAAAGCTATCTATAATAGTAGAAATATCATTTATGTAATACTCATATTTCTTTCCTGTCTTACTAAGTTTAAATACTCCTAATGTGACTAAAGTATTTAAATCTGTTCTTGCAGTTTCATAGGATACTCCAGCTATCTTTTTATAATCCTCTATAGTTACAACATCATTATTTGAAGCCATTATACAATATATAAACTCACTTATTCTCTTATCTAGCTTTATATTGTTCTTTTCTATTAAAGACTTTAATATCTTTTTTCCGTATTTTGATGATACTTCCTTATTAAAGCTAATAATAGAATCCTTAAGGATATTTATATAATATTTAATAAAGTACGTTAGATCTCCATTGCTATCTATACAATTTTCTATTGTGCTATTATATCTTTTACTATCACTATTTATTTTCTTAGATAAAGATATGTACTTAACTATCTCATAACCATTTAATATTAAATAACTATATGAAGCTAACCTTGATATGCATTCATTATATCTATAAAAAGGCTTTTTAAAGCTTATATAAAAATTAATAATTGCTGCCTTTAATAAAAGTGATGTTTCATTATCATTTTTTACAAAATCAATAAGTCTTTCTACTACTAGCTTATCTTCTTCTGACTTATACACATTCTTTATATCATCATCAATAGCTAATAATATATTTTTGTAAATTTTCTCCATAATTTTATTGTTAAATTCATTATTCTCCTCTCCTAAATCAGTAATAAACTTAACAATTTCACTATTTTGTAGCGATTTTTCAGCTAATTCTTTTCTATTAATTTCCTTTTTGTTATCACTATTATTTAATATCGAATTATAAATCTCATTTACTATAGATCTTTTTAATATCTTCTCTTTATTATTATTTGATATATAGCTCCAAATCTCATTTTCTTTGTTATTATCAACATCCCTACTGTAATTACCTATATCCTCTATTTTGGAATAATAAAACTTGCTGCTTTCACTAAACTCTAGGTCTAACTTAATGCCCGCATCCATTCTTAAGCTAAAAATATAGTTCCAAATCTCATTAAAATCATCCGATTTATATATTCTTCTTTCCAATTGCCTTTTGCTAAAATATAATCTATTAAATTCATCAATTATCTGCTTATCCATATATTCTTTTCTCCAAACTTATTACTATTTATATTACTATTTTACTACTAATTTAATACTTTTTAAATACTATATTATATTAAAATTTAATACTATTTTATTACTAATATTATTACTAATATTTATCTAGTCATAAAAAAAATATAAAAATAAAAAAGGGAGAGATTTTTTAAATACATATACTGTAAATAAAAATACATTTATATCCATGTATTTTTATGTAAAATCTTTCCCTTTAAATATTTTTATTTAAATTATTTTCATAACTTTTATATATATAAACTATTTTTTATATTTCTTATCATTAATTTATAAAAATTTTTCTTCATGCTCTATTAATTTTAATTGTATATCAGTATTGTTACCTGCATAACCAATTAATTTACCGCTTTTACTTATTACTCTATGGCATGGAACTATTATTGGAATAGGGTTAGACCTATTAGCTTGACCTATAGCTCTAACAGACTTAGGATTCCCTATTTTTTTAGCTATTTCGCCATAATTTGTAGTTTCTCCATAGTTTATTTTTAATAATTCCTCCCAAACCTTTAGTCTAAATGGAGTTCCTTCTAAAGAAATATTAATATCAAAGCTTTTTCTCTTACCTTCAAAATACTCAAGAATTTGAGTTTTAACTTTACGACAAACTTCTATATTCTTCTTAATATTAGAGTTTAAATTTAAAAATTTAACCCATTGTGATTCTATAATTTCTATTCTTTTTAAAGAATCTCCCTTCATTACAATATATATCCTTCCTATAGGAGTATCTACTTCATCATAAAATAGATCATTATTCTCCTTATTCAACCTATAACAACTCCTCTAATTTAATTTCACTATTTCTATATCTAGATTTTTTTTGAGTTTTCTTTCCTATATTAATAGAATTCTTTGGACAGTTATTTATACATGCCATACAATCTACACACTGCCCATTCCACATTGGCGTTTTATCTACTAGCTTTATGTTATTTGTAGGACAAATTCTTTCACATATACTACATCCTATGCAGCTATCATCTACATTAAAGCCTTTATCCTTACTTTTATATAAGTTCATCCACATCTTATGAATTAATTTATGTGATATCTCTCCTCTTATGTTTTTAGAATTGTTTTCTTTATCCTTTATTTTAGGTATTATTTTTTCTATTTCAGCTTCCGCCTTATAAAAGGCCTCTTTTGCTCTATCTTTAGTAGCATCTCTTCCTGCTCTAATATAATTAGATACATATTTAACTTCATATATAGTAGTTAATTTAACATTATTATTAGCTAATAGGTTATTTATATCCTCAAATGAAGCTTTACTCCTTCCCCCTCCTGTTACTTGAATTGCAAAAACATAGCAATCTTCCTTTAATCTAATTTTTTTAATAAATTCTCTAACTACTATTGGTAGCCCAAAAGAATGTAACGGAAATACAAAACCTATTTCTTTTTCATTTGTAAAATCAAATTTATTTTCTTTTAATGCTTTATTAATAGATACTATTTCTGTATCTTCTATTTTTTCTTTTATCTTTTTACTTACATAAAGAGAATTACCTGTTGATGAAAAATAAAAAATTTTCATTTTTATAAGCGCTCCTTGATTAATTTATTTATTTCAATATAACAAAAAAATAGAAAAAATCTATATCATTTTTTCTATTTTTTAACTTATATATAATATTATTCTTTAATTTCATCTTTATTTCCTAAATATAGTTTGTCTATTTTGCAAATACTATTAGTAATTCTCTACCAATAAAACGCTTACAAAATGTATTTTAACCCAAAAAACTCTGTTTATGCAAAATAACTCTATTTTGTTAATAAATAATACAAGCATATTTATCAATTATAGTGTATACTAAGAAAGTTGAACAAATTGCAGAAATCTATTAAAATAAATAAATCTATTTGATTTAAATATAAATAAATATATGAAAGAGAAAGAGGACATTGAATGAACGATTTAAAATTTAGTGACTTAGGGTTAAAAGATACCCTTTTAAAATCTATAAACGAGTTAGGATTTGAAAAACCATCTCAAATACAAGCTCAAGCAATTCCAGTTGCCATAGAAGGACACGACCTTATAGGTCAAGCTCAAACTGGTACTGGTAAAACTGCTGCTTTTGGTTGCGGAATAATAAACCACATAACTAGCAAGGACGGACTTAGTGCTATTATTCTTGCACCAACTAGAGAGTTAGCAATTCAAGTTAATGATGAGCTTGCAAGATTATCAAAATACGATAACTTAACTATATTACCTATATACGGTGGAGAGCCAATCAATCATCAAATAAGAGCTCTTAAGAGAAATGTTAATATAGTTGTTGGAACTCCTGGTAGAGTTTTAGACCATATCAAGAGAAAAACATTATCATTAGACGGAGTTAAATTCTTAGTATTAGATGAAGCTGACGAAATGTTAAACATGGGATTCATTGATGATTTAGAAGATATAATAAAGCAACTTCCTGAAGAAAGACAAACTTTATTATTCTCAGCTACTATGCCAGCTCCAATTAAAAAATTAGCTAAGCGTTACATGAACAAAGATGCTAAGCATATTGCTATTGAAAAGTCAGCTATGACTGTTTCAAAAATTAAGCAACACTTCTTCGAAGTTGCTCCAAAGACAAGATTTGAAGCACTTTGCAGAATATTAGATTTTGATAACCCAACATCAGCTATTATCTTCTGTAGAACTAAGAAGGGTGTAGATGAGCTAGTTGAAGGTATGCAAGGTAGAGGATACGTTGTTGAAGGTATGCACGGAGATATGTCTCAAGCTCACAGATTAAGAACTTTAAAGAAATTTAAAGAAGGATCATTAAACTTCTTAATAGCTACTGATGTTGCGGCTAGAGGTATAGACGTTGAAAGCATAACTCACGTAATAAACTACGATTTACCACAAGATGTAGAATCATATGTACATAGAATAGGTAGAACTGGTAGAGCTAATAGAGAAGGTACTGCTTATTCATTAATATCTCCAAAAGAATACTCAATGTTAAAGCAAATTAAGTCTGTAACAAAGGGAGATATAACAAAGAAATCAATTCCAACTGTTGATGAAATATTCTCAAATAAATCAACAACTATATTAAGTGATGTTTCAGCAATTCTTAATGATGGAGATTTTGAAAGATTCTTACCAGTTGCAGTTGAGTTAAATAAACAATTTGATTCAGTAGAAGTAATTGCTGCTTTAATAAAGAGCAAGTTTAACGACGATTTATTATCTACATATACATCAAATTCATTAGAAGCTCCAAAGAGCGAAGATGTACGTTTATTCTTCTCAATAGGTAGAAGAGACGGAATCAACCCTAAATCTTTAGTAAACTTTATTAAAGATACTGCTAGAGTTAAGGCTTCAGCAATTGGGGATATTGATATCTTAGAAAACTTTGCATTTGTTAATGTTACTCCAGATGTAAAAGATAAGATAATGGATAAATGTATAGGTCTTAAATTAAATAAGAGAAAAGTTAATATAGAAGTTGCTAATAAAAAGAGAAGATAATCTTTAAATAGCAAAAAAATAGGCTGTATCAAAAGATACAGCCTATTTTTTATTTTAACTTTTTCTTTATTCCGTCATATAGATATTCTAAATGAGATACATCTACATCTTTATCCTTTAGCAAATCTATTCTTTCCTTTGCCTTTTCAATTGAATACTTTGCTTCTTTAAAGTCTTTTTGTGAAATGCAATTGCTAGTATATTGTAATAAATAATCTATCTTTAAAACTACTTCTGCTAAATCAGCATTACCACCATTAACCAGTTGGACTAATAATGAATATATCTTTGGAGAAGTTGTTCTTTTAACACTTCCCAATAAATCATTATTTTTACTTGTCTTTTTTGGCATATTATCACCTCTATTACTTATTTTAATAATTATTAATTCTATTATTCATTAATATCTTTTAATTATTGTATTATTTTATTTACATAATATCAAACTAGAAATTAATATAAATAATGTTTTTTATATTTTAATAGCTATTTCATTGGCGTTTTCACTATTTCACTCTCCCTTTGTACATATTGTAATAACAATCTATACAAAGTAAAAAACTCTTCCTAATTAGCCTTAATAAACTAATTTATCTTATAAATAATATATAAACAACATATAAAATATATATAATCACCATACAATATCACATAGGTTATAAAATTCATTAATTATAATTTATCTTGTCTGTAAAGAGAAGTATAACCACCATATGAAATAATACTCTGGCAATATAAAATTTTTTATTAATCATACACTTATAATTTTATCTAATAATTAATAAAAATATCTCTCCTTTCATACCTTATTTGTATCTCCCCAGCTTTTAATTATCTCTTGATCTTAATTAAGTTATTATTTAAATTTAATATAAAAATTAAAATATCCTTATTAAAAATAAAAAAAATAGATGCTAAAAACTATTATTCTCTCTCTTCTAGATATAATAATTTAAAGCATCTATGCTTATTTTATTTTAAATTTGTATAACTTGTAATAACAATCAATACAAAACATTATTTATTAAACTCTCTTTTCTCCCATAATATAAATCTCTACACTAATTTCTTTAATTTTGTAAGGTAATTTACTTATAATAACCTTACTTTAACCATACTATAGAATACTTGTTTAGAAATTAAATTACACATTTTAATTTTTATTACTTTAGTAGTATAACCACCATACATAAATACACCTTTAGAATATATTTTTACTATTTTATTACATAAAAAGCCACATCTTTTCAGATGTGGCTCATATAGTTATTTTGGATTAACTTGTTTTTTCTAATAATAATTTTTCTATAACTTCTTTTTCATTAGCCTTTAATATTTCTTCTTTAAAATCATCGTCCATTAAGCTAACTGCTAATATTTGAAGAATTTTTAAGTGTTCATTTCCTTCTCCTTCTGGAACAGCAATTAGGAAAATTAAGTTTACAGGTTCATCATCAAGACTTTCCCACTCAATACCTCTTCTGCTTTTTCCAACTACAACTGTAGGCTTTTTTACCCACTTTGATTTAGCATGTGGTATAGCTACTCCATCACCTATACCTGTTGTAGACATTCCTTCTCTAGTCTTAACATCTTCAACGTATTTATCTACATTTACTAATCTTTCATTTATCATATTAGCTAAATGCTTTATAGTCTCAAATTTTTCAGATGTTTTTAAATCTAAATCCATATATTTTACGTCAAATAATTTACTCATATTTCTACTCCCAAAAATTTATTTATATTATGAAGCTTGTCCTTTTTTATATTTTAATCCTTTTAGTGTATTTACCATTAATGCAGTTACTACTGAACCTACTAATATAGCTACCATAAACATTGCTACTCCATCAATTCCACCCATTAATGCTACTATCGGACCTCCATGAGGAACTCTATCTGCAACTCCTGCAAACATTGCTATATTAGCACCAACTACTGAACCAACAACTAATGATGGTATTACTCTTAGTGGATCTACTGATGCAAATGGAATTGCTCCTTCTGTTATTCCGCAAAGCCCCATTGCAAAAGCTGCTTTACCTGCATCTAATTCTTCTTTATTATAGTATTTCTTTTGAATAAATGTTGCTATTCCCATTCCTATTGGAGGAATTGCTATAGCCGCTGCTATTGGTCCCATTATTTCTGGCTTACCAGCTGTTATCATTGATACACCAAATAAGAATGCTGTTTTGTTTACTGGACCACCCATATCAAATGCTATCATAGCACCTAAAATCGTTGCTAATACTACTGAGCTTGCTCCTGAAAGACTAGCTAAGAATCCTGTTAATCCTTCAAATACTGATGTTATTGGACCACCTAATACTAATATAAACGCTAAACCTGTACCTAATGTTGCTACTATAGGAATTATTATAATAGGCATTATTGGCTTAATTATACTTGGAACTTTTATAGCTTTTAATCCTTTAACAATGTATCCTGCTAAGAAACCAGTTACTATTCCACCTAAAAAACCTGCGTTAGCTTCTGAACCATAGAAATACCCATTAGCTGCTATATATCCACCTATTAAACCAGGTACTAAAGCTGGTCTATCAGCAATTGAATATGAAATGAATCCTGATAATACAGGTACCATAAATGCAAATCCTGCTGCCCCTATTTGCTCTATATGCTTCCAGAATGAATCATCTGGTATTACAAGCCCTGCTTCTGTAGGCTGACCTCCAAGGGCTAATGCTAATGCTATAAGTATTCCTGCCACGACTACTACAGGAATCATATATGAAACTCCACCCATTAAGTGCTTATAGAAGGCTGGTTGTTTAAGCTTTAATTCTTTCTTTCCATCTTCTACACTTACCATGTTATTGTTTCTTTTCTTCTTTTCAACTTTTCCATCTAAGAACATTTGAATTAACATATCTGGCTCTTTAATTGCTTTTGCTATTGGACATTCAATCATTGCCATTCCTTCAAATCTTTCAAGACTTACTGCCTTGTCTGCTGCAATTATTATCCCATCCGCTTCTTTAATGTCTTGCTCTGTTATTACGTTTTCCGCTCCTGTTGATCCCTGTGTTTCTACCTTTATTTCTACTCCCATCTTTTTAGCCATCTTATTAAGCTTTTCAGCTGCTATATAAGTATGTGCTATACCTACTGGACATGATGTAATAGCTAATAATTTCATATAGTTCCCCTCCACATTTTCATATTTATCTTTATGTTTATTATTCTTTTTAAGCGATTTCACTCACTTCTTGACTTTATTATATTAATTATGTAAACATATTCACAGTTATTCTTTTTCCGTTTAAAGAGGAAATGTATCAGCTGTTTTTAATTAAAACTTACTTATTATTTTTTGTATTTCACTAAATGATTCTGACTTTATAATTTCTATTACTTTATTAATATCAATAATATTTTTATATAGCTTTTCTAAATAACCCTTTAAGTCTTCCTTATCATAATTAGACATACCTATTAATATGACAAGTTGAACCTTTTCCTTATCCCAAGTTATAGATTTCTTTAATACTGATATAGATATAAATGATTCCTTTATATCTTCATTCATATCATGTGGAATAGCTACTAAATCACCTATTTCAGTACTAGCTAATGCCTCTCTTTTAAAGATGTTTTCTTTAAACCTTTCATTTGCATAACCCTTTTTTATAATTTCATCAGTAATGTAATTTAAAATATCTTCCTTTGTTGATACTGAGATATTTTTAAAAAATAACTCTTCTTTAAATCTACTTATAAAGCTATTGTTTTTTGCATTATTAGTATTTAATCGTTCTTCAATTAACATAGTTTCTTCATTGTCTAATAAGCTTTTAACATAAACTATTTTTTCTGAAATAATGTCTAGTTTAACAGTTGAAATTACTATATCTACTTTTTCTAAAATATCATTATTAAACTCATATTTAGGTATGGTGTCTATTATGTTAATATTTTTATTAAACTTTCCTTCTAACTTTACTTTTAGTAATAATGATGCTCCTATTCCATTAGCACAAACTATTATTGCATTTTTAACTTTGTCATTATTGTTACCAATTTTTCGTTCTAATGCTGCTGCGAAATGTAATGCTATAAACCCTATATCATCTTCTGCTAAGTCAAATCCTTCACATTCATTTATTATGTTATTCGCTAATACAGCTAATTCTAAAGAAAATGGATAATTATTTTTTATAGTACTTAATAATGAGTTTTCTATTACTACACCATATTTAGCTCTATTAATTGCAGCCTTTAAATGATGAGATAAAAAATCAATTAAAGTCTTATCTTTTGAAAAATCTACACTAACTCTTTCATTTATACTTCTTATTATCTTATTTACTAATTCATCTCCATAATCACATTCAATTAATAAAGAGCTACTTGAAGCTAATATCTTTGTTAAATATAGTTCCTCTTCTAAATGTAAGCTAATGTCATAAACAGAATTAATTGCTTTGCATATTCTACTTGCTATATAGTATTTGGGATCCTTCATAAGTGATTCTTTAATATCCAATGGATAAAACACAGTCTTATACTGACTACTTCTCTTTATAGCTATTGCTATATACTTTAATACATTAATAAATGCCTTGTCTGATGCTTTAAAGTTAAAATAATTAATCGATTCCTTTAGTATTAACTTTACTTTATCAATGTTTATATCCTTTATTATTTCACTTAATAATAAATCTTCCTTATCCTCTAATTCATCTCTTTCTAAATTTAAATACTTATTTAAACAAGCTCTTATATTTTCTTCTCTTCCTGAAATTCCAATGCCCTTATTTGCAATCTTCTCTATTCCTAAGCTATAATCATCAAGCTTTTCCTTTGCCAACTTTATATCATTTTTTAAGGAAGATATGCTTATAAATAAATAATCAGCTAAGTCTATTTGTGTTATAGATTCTCCCCCTTGTACTTCATTTAGTAATAGTTTTATTATTACATCTTCAGATCTATCTGATTCTACTTCTTCCTTTCCATAATTGATAAAGCTCATAAATTTATCTTTATCACTAATCTCTAATCTATATCCTTTAGATTTTTCTGAAATTATGGTTCCACCATTTCCTTCTATCATCTTTGTTATTTCTTTTATATCACTTCTAATAGTTCTTGAAGAAACACCTAATATACTGCATAGATTTTCTCCAGAAACAACCTTATCATTTTCTAATAGTACCTCTAAAATTTTCTTAAACCTTTGATTAGACATCATCATGTATCACCCATCTACATTAAAATTTATTTAATTAGGATAACTTTTTATTAGCTCTAAACTTCCTTTTATATAGTATTCCCCCATAGTAGCTGGTATTAAATAACTATCCCCTTTAATAATCTTATATTTTTCATTATTAACTACTATATCTCCACTACCTTCAATGCAAGTAAGTATGTAAAGCTTGTCTTTATTACTTTCATCCCTTAATTCACTACTAATTTCATACTTTATCATTCCAAAATACTCATTATTACATAAATCTATTTTTCTATAACCATTAAATTCTTCCCTAGGATTTTCTGAAAGATTTATAGCCTTTAAATCAAATTTAATTACATCTAATGATTTTTTAACATGAAGCTCTCTAGGTCTTCCATAATCATATACTCTATAAGTTACATCCGAGTTTTGTTGTATTTCTGCAATTATTAATCCTTCACAGATAGCATGTACCAATCCACTATTTATTAAAAAGCAATCACCTTTCTTTACTTCAATAATATTAAGGCAGTCTTCAAAGTCTCCCTCTTGGATTTTCCTTTTAAAAGTTTCTTTATCACAATTTTTTGTTCCTACTATTAGCTTTGCATTAGGATTTGCATCCATCACATACCATGCTTCTGTTTTTCCGAATTCGTTTTCATTCACCTTAGCATACTCATCTCCAGGATGAACTTGAACTGATAATTTTTCTTTTGAATTAATTAATTTAACTAAAAGAGGGAATTTATTATCTAGGATCTTGTCCCCTAATAAGTCACTACCATATTTACTTATAATTTCGTCAAATCTTAATCCCTTAAGCTCCCCATTTTCTACAATTCCAACTCCATTTGGATGACATGCAATGTCCCAACTTTCACCTATATTACCTCCTGGAAGATTATCTCTAAAGTTTCCAAAATCTCTTCCTCCCCAAACCTTTTCAAAATACACATTGTTAAATTTTATAGGATACATATTACACCTCATTCTACTTGAACTTTATTTCATAATACGCTCCCAATAATAGTATTCACAGTTATTGTTTTTCCTATATTACAGGAAATTCTTTGTCTAAATTTAGCTACTTTCATTAACTTAAGTTATTTATGTGTAAAAAAAAGACTTATAATTACTATAAGTCTTTTTTAATCTCTAAATTTAATATTAGCTTTATATAACTATCCATTAAACTTATACCCAACACCCCATACTGTAACAATATATTTAGGATTTTTAGGATCACTTTCTATCTTTTTTCTAAGCTTTCTAATGTGAGCCATTATATTGCTATCATCTGAGGCATATTCACTTTTCCATACTCCTTCATATATTTCCTCTTTTGAAAATATAACTCCCTTATTACTTGCAAGCATATATAAAATATAAAACTCCTTTGGAGTCAACCTAACTTCATTGCCATTTATATATACCTTTCTCTCAGAGTAATTTATTTTTAATTCATTTAAATCTATATTTTCCTCATTGTTATATATATTGTTATCCGCTTCTTTATAATTAACTATTAATGATTTATATTCATTAGACTGAAAGGCTTCTAAAGATTTTTTTAATTCAATTAACTCAACACTAAGATTTTCTACATTATTTATCTTATCAATTATCCAACTACAGCTATCGTAATTTAATGATAATATTAATGCCTTATCACACATATCTTTTATCCCCCATCTAAAGAAGTTCTTTAAACTTTTTTATATATACTTTTTTTATCAACGTAATTAAGAATATATATGAACTCACAATTAAAATAAGATATAAAAAATATATTCCTGGTAGGCTTACCATTCCTAAAATTACTCCAAATTTAGTATATGGTATAACTGTTCCAACTATAATTGCTAAAGTAGTTAAAATTAAAACTTGCTTTGAAGCTATACTTTTAATAAATGGTATCTTTTCTGTTCTAATCATATGAATTACAGTAGTTTGAGTTATTAGAGATTCAATAAACCATCCTGCATTAAAAGCTGCCATAAACAATACCTTATTTATTCCTGGATCATTATAGTTACCCCCTACAACAATAGGACATATAATGAAATACATTATTATAAATGTTAATATATCAAATATTGAGCTTGTTGGTCCAATCCAAATCATAAACCTACCTATTGAAGAAGCACTCCATTTCTTTGGCTTCATTAAATATTCATTATCAACATTATCCCATGGTATTGAAACACATGATAAATCATATATAAGATTTAATATTATCAATTGTATTGATATCATAGGTAAGAATGGCAAAAAAGCACTTGCTACTAAAACTGAAAACATATTTCCAAAATTAGAACTAGCGGTCATCTTTATATATTTAATCATATTAGCAAATGTTTTTCTTCCTTCAATTACTCCATTTTCTAATACACCCAAATCCTTTTCAAGTAAAATAATATCTGCTGATTCCTTTGCTATATCTACAGCTGTATCTACTGAAATTCCAACATCAGCCTCTTTCATAGCAGCCGCATCGTTTATTCCATCTCCCATAAATCCAACTACATTTCCATTTCCTCGTAATATTCTTACAATTCTTGTTTTTTGTGCTGGTGATAACTTTGCAAACACACTAGTTTTCTCTGAGACTATAGCTAACTCTTTATCTGATATTTTTTCAATATCACTACCTAACAAAATATCCCTTGTTTCAATTCCTATTTGTTTACAGATACTTTTAGTTACTCTATCATTATCCCCAGTTAAAACCTTAACTTTAACACCATGATTTTTTAATGATTCAATTGCAATACTTGTGCTTTCCTTTGGTGGATCTAAAAACGCCAAATATCCCATTAATACCATGTCACACTCGTCTTTAACTGAAAACTCTTTCTCTCTAATTGGATTTGTTCTTTGAGCAACAGCGATTACTCTCATTCCATCATCATTTAATTTATTAACTGTAATTAATATCTCATCTATTAATTCTTTATCTAACTCAGTTACTACACCTTTATACTCAACATATTTACATATATTAATCATTTCCTCTACTGCACCTTTTGTAATTAATTGAGCTTTTCCTGTAGTATCCTTTAAAATAACACTCATTCTTCTTCTGTTAAAATCAAATGGAATTTCATCTACTTTATCATAACCTTTATATATTTCCTTAAAACCCTTATTTTCTGAACACTCTATCACTGCAATATCCATTAAATTTTTAAGCCCAGTTTGAAAATAACTATTCATAAAAGCATGACGTAATACTCTTTCATCCTCATTTCCATGAACATCTAAATGATATTGTAAAACAACTTTATCTTGTGTTAATGTACCTGTTTTATCAGTGCATAATATATTCATTGCTCCAAAGTTTTGAATTGAATTAAGATTTTTTATAACTGTCTTCTTTTTAGACATAGAGACTGCACCTTTTGCAAGACTTGTAGTTACTATCATTGGTAACATTTCTGGAGTTAGACCTACTGCTATTGAAATAGAAAATAACAATGCTTGTACCCAATCCCCCTTAGTAATACCATTAATAAAGAATACAACTGGAACCATAATAGACATAAATGTTATTAGTAACCAAGAAACTGAGTTAACTCCTTTTTCAAAACTTGATATACTTTTTTCTTCAACTATTGATTGTGACATAGCTCCAAAAATAGTCTCATCACCTGTAGATACTACTATACCTTTTGCAGAACCACTTATTACGTTACTTCCCATAAAAGCAATATTATTGCATTCTAATGCTGAATTATATTCTTCTATCTCTTTTAGCTCTACAAATTTTTCTATTGGATTACTTTCTCCAGTTAAACTTGATTCACTTATAAATAAGTCCTTTGCCTTAATTATTCTTAAATCAGCTGGAACCATATCTCCTGCTGATAAATTTACAATATCCCCACAAACAACCTCTGATAATGGTATTTCTAAATTACAAATCCCATTTCTATTTACTGATGTTGTAGTTTCTACAAGAGCATTTAGCTTTTCTGCTGCATTATTTGACTTTAATTCTTGTATAAATTTTAATACTCCACTTATGCTAACCATAGTAATAATAATTATTACACTAGTAGGATTTTTCTCTAAAGAATCTGCCATAATTACGTCTGTAAAAAATGAAATTACTGCAAGGAAAAGTAATACAATTGTGAATGGATTAATAAATGCTTTAACTAACTTTTTAAAAGTACTCTCCTTTTCTCTAGTTGTTATAGTATTTGCACCATAAGATTCTCTCATTTCTATAATCTTTTCATAATCCAATCCTTGATATGATACGCCCATCTTTTTAACTAAAGAATCTACATCTAATTTTGCAATCCTTAATAATTTTGAATTAATTACCTCTTCTCTTCTTAAATCATTACTTCTCTTTAAAGATTTTTTTCTTTCAAATAATATTTTTTTCATCGTTCTTCCTCCTTAAATTTAATTCGGGAGTAAGATACGAAACCTACAAAATTAACTTTCAATTATTAAATTTTAATTTTAGCTAAAGGCCTAATAATGGGCAGACTACTAAAGTCATCTTCATCACTATTAAACTCTTTAACTTTACTGTATGATTCCGTACCTATACTACAACCGTCTGCGTCCATTTTTACACCTCCAAAATTTAATTTAATATTTCATTAATTTATAAATAAATAATAAAAAACCCCTGTTATTGCTTAAACAATAACAAGGGTAATAAAGATCAAATATAAATTTAATCATTGCATTTATCGTTCAAGCTTTAGCATCGTAAGGCGGTGAAATTGCGTTAGGTTATGCCTTGGTATCGACATCCCCTGCTGACCCTCTCATAGTGTCTCCACTATTTTGCGGTAGCAATCCATATCCTTACGGTAGCCTCACCTACCGTATTTATTATTTACTTTTCTTTCCACAATATCATTATATCACTGTGCTATAAATAATCTACTACTTTTACCTTGCTTTTTTATTAATTTTATCTTGCTTTTAACCTAATGCACTTCTTTACATATAGCTAAATAACATACCTAACTTTAATATTCTCTTATTATTTTAAATCTACTTTATTAGTTAAGACATCATATCCTGTATGCGCTAAAGCTAATACTCCTATAACTAATCTTTCATTTGCAAATGGCTTAATAGTTGCATCTGCAAGCTCTGTACTATGAGCTCTAACATAACATTCTGATATTCCTATCATTGGATGTATCGTAGGAACTATATGACTCACATTTCCAATATCACTTGATCCAAATGTATCTCTTTCCCCTATTTCCAATATTCCAAGCTTTCTTAGGTTCTCATTAAATGCCTCTGATAGATTTTCATTAGTTTTTAAATTATCATATTGAAGTTCATACTTTTCCATAATAAGCGTTGCACCAGTCATAAGTGCTGCACCTTCTGCAATCCTTTTAACCTTTTCAACTAATTCATTTAAAGTTTCCTTTTCTGCTGCTCTAAAATAAAATTGTGCTGTAGCTTCATCAGGTACTATATTAGCTGCTACCCCACCATTAGTTATTATTCCATGCATTCTTACATCTGGAGTAACATGTTGTCTTAATGCATCTATTCCATTAAACAATTGAATAACACTATTTAAAGCATTTATTCCATCTTGAGGACATGATGCAGCATGAGCTGTTTTCCCCTTATAAGTAAACTGTAATGGATATAAAGCTACAGATTTTCCACTTTTACAGGTAGTACTATGTGGATGAGCTATCATAGCTACATCTAGCTCATCAAATACTCCCGCTTCTGCAAATATTACTTTAGCTCCATTAGTTTCTTCTGCTGGCGTTCCATAAACTACAATTTTTCCACCAACTTCATTTAAAATCTTACTTAAAATAACTCCTGCCCCAGCAGACATTGTTCCTATGATATTATGGCCGCAACCATGACCTATTTTAGGTAATGCATCATATTCACATAAATATCCTATTACTGGACCTTCTTTATTGCTATCGTAGGTTGCTCTAAAAGCTGTATTCATTCCTAAAAATTCTCTCTCTATTTTAAAATTATGTTTTTCTAAAAAAGATGTTAACTTTTCAGTAGCCTTAAATTCCTCATTTCCTAGCTCAGGATTATCATATATAAATCTACTAATTTCACATAATTCATCTTTAATTTCTCTTCCTAATTTATTTAGTCTATTCTTCATAGTTAATCCACACTCCATGTCTTTTTATTTAGCTCCATCCCATAAATGTTGCTATTGTAATAAATATTATAGATAATACAAATAATATTCCCTGTATTGGCAACATCCATTTAAGCCATTTTCCATAAGGAACTCCTGCTAACCCTAAGCAAGCTATTAATACACTTGATGTTGGGAACAATGCATTTGAGAATCCATCTCCTAATTGAAATATTAAAACTGTTAACTGTCTTGAAACTCCTACTAAATCTCCTAATGGAGCTAATATAGGAATTGTTAAGGCAGCCTGTCCTGAACCAGAACTTACAAAGAAGTTTATAAACATTTGTATTGGATACATTATGTATGCTGCAAATAATGATGGTAATCCACCTATAAATGTTGCTAAATTATATAAAATAGTGTCTATTATATTTGAGCTTTCTGCTATTATAACTATTCCTCTAGCAAATCCTAACATAACAGCTGCACCTATCATTCCCTTTGCACCTTCAATAAATGCTTCTGCCATCTCATCAGCCTTTAATTTTCCAACTAATCCACTTAAAAGCCCTGTTGCTAAAAATACTGCTGCTATTTCTGGAATCCAAAATCCTTGTGTTAAAACTCCCCATACTATTACACCTATACATACCGCTAAAAGTAATAATACTATTTTATGGGATAAATTAAATTCTTCATTTTCTGAGCTAAAGTTCTTTAATGTATTTCTCTTAGCCTCATCACTTTCATATACTGGGCTTAATTTAGGGTTTTTCTTTATTTTAATAGCATATATCATTATAAATATAATTCCTACCGTAGTAGTTATAAGCCATATCATCGTACGATACTTAACTCCTGAGAATAATGGTAAGTCTGCTATTGATTGTGCAATACCTACTGTAAACGGATTAATCATTGCTGCTGAAAACCCAAGTGTACAAGCAAAATATGTAACTGCTAAAGTAACTATGCTATCGTATCCTAGCGCTAACATTAATGGAGATAATATTGCAACAAATGGAACTGCCTCTTCTGCCATTCCAAATACAGCTCCTCCAAGTGAAAATACAAGCACTAATATTGGTATTATTAAAATTTCTTTTCCCTTAAATCTATTTACTATTCTAACTATACCAAAATCAATTGCTTTGGTTCTTGCAATTAAGCTAAAAGCTCCTCCTACAATAAGTAAAAATGCTATTATTTCTGCTCCAGCAATTATTCCTTCAACTGGAGCTTGTAATATATCAAATACTCCTTGCGGCTGACTTTCTATGTATTTAAATGATCCATCTAGAACTATACTCTTACCGTTATCATTTAATACCTTTTCATAGGCTCCTCCTGGTATAAAATATGTTGATATAGCTACTATTAACATTATTGTAGTTATTATTACCAATGTATGTGGTACTTTTAGCTTATCAAAAAAACTGTTTTTTTCTTTTGGTGTTGATGCTTTTAAACTCACTTTCATTCCTCCTAAATAGTTAAAAATAAAAAAAATCTTGAGTAATATCACTCAAGATTTTATCTTTCACATAAAGTTACCTATAACTTTTAATTTTAAAATAAATCCATTGCGATAGCTCCCCATAAAAATTTATGACAGTGTTATGCATATTCTACACAACCCCAACATACAGCCTTTTAGCCTCTACTGTATATTTCGGCAATATCTCCTTTCAATTTATCTCATTGTGCTACCTCAATAAATTTACTCTTATCTATTGCAACCTCTATCTATTATTTTTAATTTTATGAAACCCATTATATCAATAATATGGTATAGCTTCATTTTTTTACGTATATTCTATGATTTTATACGCGATTTAATAAAATCCCTTATTTTTGAATATAATTTTATAAAAAATAAAAGCATATCCTCACTATGATATGCTTTTTAATATTTTATATATTCAATTATATTTTTATTTTTGCCTCTAGTTTATTAATAGCTTCTAAAACTCTTTTTTGTCTTGTTTCATCTTTTTTAGCACTTGTTATCCATTGACAGTATTTTTTCTTAGCTGAAAATGATAAGTTATTATAAAACTCAAGAGCTTTTTCATTTTTATCTAATTCCATTTTTAAATCTTGTGGTAATTCTACTTCTCTTACTTCTTCATCCTTTTCAACTTCTACAGCTATTATATCACCATAGCTTTTCTCAATCTTATTTCTTATCTCTTTAGTAATACCTATTATGTGACATCCATGTCCCATATTTACGATAGATCCTCTATATTCAATATCATCAAACTTAGCTTTTACCTTAACTCTTTTAGCTCCAAACTCCTTTTCGACATCAAATGGTATTTCTATAAAAGTAGCATCTTTATCTTCTATTTTTTTTATAACAGCTTCAAACTTATAACTCATACAATTACTCCTTATACAAAATTTCTATTTCTCATAATTCATTATTATTTATCTTATACCACTTATTTTAAATTAATTTTTTGTTTTATGTCTATATATTCGTAATTATAGTTATTTTGTTCACTAATCTATTCAAATATTTTTCCCATTTTACTAACAGCTTCTCTAGTCCACTTATTCTAATTTTTTTAATATTATCAGGATATTCTAAAATCATATACACATACTAAAAATGATGAAATATTAAAGGAGTGATAAAAGTGGATAGCAAAAACTGTAAAGAATTTTCTAAAGAAAATTATTTGAAAAATGGTAATAAAACGCAAAACCAAAAGGCTAAAAATAGCTTTAATACTACTATAGAAGAGCCTGGAATTAACGAAAGTGGTTTAGACGCAAAAAAAAGAGGATTTTAAATTTAAAAATTGTAAGCTTAAAAAAGCGTTAAAAATTTATAGCAATTGTATAAATTTTTAACGCTCTATTATTATATATTATTTTGTTTTTCAACTACTGCAAAATAATTTTGTTCATCATCTGCAAAATTTAATGTTTTCCCAAATGGCATATGTATTATTTCTCCTACTGTAACCCCATTATTAGATAGCTTAGAATATAATGCTTCTATATCTTCTGTGAAAAATAATAACGATGGCGTTCCTAAATTTATTCCTGATCCCATCTTAGCAATTATTTCTTTATTATGAAGTACGATTGTTGTTTGTGCATTCTTATGGGGTGCAACTTCAATCCATCTCATACCTTCACCATTATCTTCTTCAGAAACTACAATAAAGCCTACCTTTTCTGTCCAAAACTTCATTGATTCATCTTGATTATTTACATAAACCATAACTTGACCTAACATATTTATCATAAAAACACTTCCTTACTTATTATTATATAAACTATTTTATCTGATATTATTTAATATAACCATTTTTAAAATACTTATATTGACATATACATATATAATAGTTATTATAGTTTAGTACAAAACATATTTAAGAGGTGTTTTATGATAAAAAGAGATAAGCTTAAACTAGGTCTTGATATTAGTAGAGCTCATCATATAATTTCAAGAAATGTTGATGCTGCTGTTATTAATTCTATTGATGATAACTTAACGGTTTCTCAAGCCTATGTAATAGATTTTATTTATATGGAAAGAGAATATAGAGATGTATTTCAAAAGGATTTAGAAAAGGAGTTTGATTTAAAACGTTCTTCTATTAGTCTTATGTTAAATAACATGGAAAAAAACGGTTTAATCCAAAGAGTTCCTGTTGCAGAAGATGCTCGTTTAAAGAAAATAGTTATAACAGAAAAAGCTATAATGCTTAATAAAAATATTTCTACTGCAATTGATTCTGTAGAAACTAAATTATCTAAAAATATAACAGAAGAAGAAATAAAAGTGTTTTATAAAGTACTTGATAAAATAAGAAATAATTTAGAATAACCTTAACTAAATTTAATGGTTATTTTTTATATATAGTTTTGTGCAAAACTTAATTAATAAAAGGAGTTTAATAAATATGACTAAAGCATCTAATTTTACGGAAGGAAAAATATTTTCGCCTTTATTAAAATTTACAATACCAATTTTAATCGCATTATTTTTACAAACAATGTATGGGGCAGTTGACCTACTTATAGTTGGGCAATTTGGTAATGCAGCTGATGTATCTGCTGTATCTACAGGAAGCCAAGTTATGTTTTCAATAACATCAATGATCACTGGACTTGCTATGGGAATAACTATCTTAATAGGTCAAAAACTTGGTGAAAACAAAAAAGATGAAGCAGGAAATGTTGTAGGTAGTGGTATTTCAATATTTACTGTTTTTGCAATTATTATAACTATTCTTATAGTATTATTTGCATCACCTATTGCATCATTAATGCATGCACCAGCAGAAGCTTTTGATAGCACAGTTTCATATTTAAGAATATGTGGTGCGGGTACAATCTTCGTTATTTTTTATAATATTATAGGTGGAGTTTTTAGAGGTCTTGGAGATTCAAAAACACCACTTATTACAGTAGGAATAGCTTGTATAGTAAACATAATTGGTGACTTAATATTTGTTGGTATATTTAAAATGGCTGCATCAGGTGCTGCTTATGCAACTGTTCTCGCTCAATCAACTAGTGTTATTTTATCTTTAATATTAATAAAAAGACGTGGACTACCATTTAAATTCTCTAAAAACAGCGTAAAATTCCATAAAAACTTAACTTCACAAATAATTAAATACGGTGCTCCAATAGCTCTTCAAGATGTGCTTGTTAACTTATCGTTCTTAGTAATTATGGTAATAGGTAACTCTATGGGAGTAATTGCATCAGCTGGAATAGGTGTAGCTGAAAAGCTTGTTGGATTTATAATGCTTATACCAATATCATTTTCACAATCCGTATCTGCATTTGTAGCTCAAAACTATGGTGCAAAGAAATATGATAGAGCTAAAAGAGTTCTCCTTTATTCAGTATTAGCCTCATTATGCTGTGGTATTATAATGTTTTATATTACATTCTTCCATGGAAACTTACTTTCTGGAATATTCTCTAATGATGATGCTGTTATTCTAGCAGCTTGGGATTATATGAAGGCTTATGGTATAGATTGCCTATTTACAGCCATAATGTTTAGTATGGTCGGTTACTTTAATGGTTGCGGAAATACAACCTTTGTCATGATACAAGGTGTAGTAGGTGCATTTTTAATAAGAATACCTGTATCATTTATTATGAGCAAAATAGAACCTGTCTCACTATTTAAAGTAGGGTTAGCAACTCCAGCATCTACCTTTATACAAATTATATTATGTATAGGATTCTTTATATT
>NZ_JBOFYU010000113.1:0-1776 GCF_051654825.1 Clostridium sp. | reverse complement strand
GTATCTGGACTAGGCCCTGTTAGCATCAAAATACTTCTATAGACTTTATTGAGTTCAAAAATACTATTTTCTACTGTATTTAAGATACTTCCTAATTCTCCCAAACTTACTTCTAGCCTAATCTGATGTGTACCTTTTTCTAAATAGAAAAGGTAGGGTTCTTCATTACCTAATTGATTCATTCTCCATTCTTTTTGGAACTTGAATGGGATAGATTCTACCTCTTGAAAAGGTACATTGCCATCTATTGTTAATTTCCTATTGGCAAAAGAACCTCTTAACATATCTTGTCTTTCTTTTAAAACAATTTCATATAAACCGTCTTCTGGTATCTCTATTTCCCATTCAATCCATTGTCCTGGTAACTTCCACTGCTCTGCACCAATCATATTCATACGAATTTTAGAAGGATGATAGGGTTCTGTAATTGGGGATGCCCTATCTGCTAATGGATATAATGTTGGATCTGATTTATACTGTGCATCTTCACCTTGAATCTTAATAACATGCCCTTTTGTTGACTCATATCCAAGCTTTTCATACTCAGCTTTGACTGTGTCATATGTAGGTATTTCCTGTATACTACAAAGCTCTATCGCTTTAATGACTAGCGGCTCTCTAATAGATGTTAACTTTAAAGTGTTTTTCCCCTTTTTAAAGTAAAACTGATAAGGTTCTGTGTAGTATCCCATAGAATCTTTGAAGAAATCAGATTGCCATTTCGGATTTTCTACTTGTCTAGGCCTTAAATCATTCTCCCTATTATCTTGTTCTACTGCTGTCTGATTCCCCCATACACGACTAAACAAAATATGTGTGGCATCAAAAAAAGGAAGTGAGCCATTAATCTCTATCTTTCTTTCAATCTGAGAACTTCTTCCTTCCACTGGATAATAATCCATTTTAACGTAATACCAGCCTTCATCAGGAACATCAAACTCCCATTCTACATATCCCTCTTCCTCAGTCCTTACTACTTGGCTTTCCCCTTCAAAACGCTCTAACACTTTTACTTTCGGATCAGCGCTTATATACTCTGTTATCGGAATTTTTACCCCTCTAACGGGCATTGGTGCATTTTGATAAGTTTGTAGATAGCTCTCATAAGTATCCTGTCTTCCTTCTAGATTGTTAGTTAATAACTCTGTATTTGTAGAGTTATTATTCGTTCCATAAAGGCTTAGACTTTGCGCTAATAGCACTGTTGTTATAAGTAAAATTTTCATCTTTTTACTCTTGGGTTTTAACTTCGCCATTTTCATTTCCTCCCCCTTACTTTTATTAATTTGTGTAATTTGTTTAGATTATCTCATTCCTTATTCACTCACTTATATTATTTTATTACACAAATTTATAGCTTATTACTTTTATTAATTTAAATATTTTTTATTTAAATTAAATTTTAATAATTTTTAACTTTATAATTATTATATCAATTTTCCAGATTAAATCAAATATTTTTTACTTTATTTTTATATAATATTTTCGTTTTTTTTAATTTTTATTTAATATTTTAGGTTAGTTTTATTTAATTTATAGCGATTATCTTTTTTTATCATATTTATATCCTTAAATTTTCTTGATAAATATTTAATTTTTAACTTTAATTTTCTTAAATTTTAGATTATTATTTATATATAGATATTAGCTTGAGTTAATTTTAGGTTAATTATTTTTAATCCTAAATTTACATTCATACAAATTATTACCTTAATCCAAAGGAGGTTTAGTCTTGGCTAAAAAGAAAATTACCATGACCGATATTGCCAAACAATT